>NZ_LR734877.1:300000-389108 GCF_900010725.2 Planktothrix serta PCC 8927
CCCATTTATTATCATAAATTTCTCCAGTTTCAATTTTTTAAACAATGGGGAAAACTCAAACAGTATGCGAATGAACAAGGCATACAAATGTTTGGAGATTTAGCGATTTATGTCGCTCATGATAGTGCTGATGTTTGGTCACATCCTGAAATCTTTTCTTTAGATGGAGAAACCGGAGAAGCCTCATTAATGGCGGGTGTTCCCCCGGATTATTTTAGTGAAACGGGTCAATTGTGGGGAAATCCCGTTTACAATTGGGAACGTTTACAACAAGAAGGATTCCATTGGTGGATACAACGAGTTGAGTCTTTATTAGGCTATTTAGATTTAATTCGGATTGATCATTTTCGCGGTTTAGAATCCTATTGGGGGGTAGCTCAAGGAGAAACAACTGCGATTAATGGTCGCTGGATAGACGCCCCTGGAGATGCCTTTTTTAGCTTATTAAATCAGAAATTAGGCACATTACCGATTATTGCCGAAGACTTGGGAATTATCACCCCAGAAGTCGAAGAATTGCGCGATAAATATGGTTTTCCCGGCATGAAAATCCTACATTTTGCTTTTGATTCCGGGTCAGGTAATCCCTATTTACCCTATAATTATAGTTCGGCGAATTGGGTTGTTTATACCGGAACCCATGATAATGATACAACCCTGGGATGGTTTAACCGTCGTAGCTTACAGGAACAAGCTAGAGTTACCCGCTATTTAGGCTGTACCTCCGATTATGGCATTCATTGGGATTTAATTCGGTTAGCCATGTCCTGTGTCGCTAATCAAGCAATTTTCCCCCTTCAGGATATTTTAGGGTTAGGCAGTGAAGCTAAAATGAATATGCCAGGGGAAGCTGAAGGCAACTGGGCTTGGCGTTTTCAACCGGGAATGTTAACCGAAGAAATCGGAGAACGTCTCAAATTTTTTACTGAAACCTACGGTCGTCAACCGCGTCATTAGTAATCAGTCATCAGTCATCAGTTTTGAGTTTTTAGCTAATAACTACTAACTACTAAATATTAACTCTTACACTGATAACTGATACCTGATTTAACTTACGAGGGGGTTTGGGGGAGCGATAAGTCCCTCGCTGAATTTCACGCCTACAAAAAAAATAACCACCAAATCAGCGTGGGATACATGGACTCCCCCAAGTTAATTTTGTATGTCCCAATCCCGACAAAATTAACAACAATATGTTAAAGTATATCAAAGAGTTTTGAAAGCGACAATGTTTCTGGCATACAAATTCAGAATTTACCCAACAATTGAGCAGCAAATCGCCTTAGCCAAAAGCTTTGGTTGTTGCCGTTGGTATTGGAATTATGCCTTAAATTTATGTCAAGAAACTTATAAAGCAACAGGAAAAGGGTTATCAAGAACAGCAATTCAAGGATTGTTACCTCAACTGAAAAAGGAATATCCTTGGTTAAAAGATGCCTATTCTCAATGTTTACAAGTCGTCGCTCTCAATTTATGTACAGCTTACAAAAACTTCTTTGAGAAACGAGCAAGATTACCTCAATTCAAATCCAAACATAGCAGACAATCAATCAGTTATCCCCAGAGCGTTAAGCTGGAAGGAGATTATCTAAAATTACCCGGCAAAGTTGGGCTAATTTATTGTCGTCGCCATCGAGAATTTGAGGGGACAATTAAAACCGTTACTATCTCAAAGAATCGTGACGGGAAATACTACGCATCTGTGTTAGTTGATGACGGCAAGGAAATGCCTGAACCATCAACGAATGGAAAAGCGATTGGGATTGATTTAGGATTAACCCATTTTGCAATTACCAGTGATGGAGACAAATATAGCAACCCCAAACACTTTGCTAAACATCAACGCAACTTAAAACGAAAACAACAGAAATTATCTCGTAAACAAAAGGGAAGTAACAGGAGACAAAAATCTAGATTAAAAGTCGCTAAAGTCTACGCTAAAATATCTCGGTGTCGAGAAGATTTTCTACACAAACTATCCCGCAAGATAGTCAACGAAAACCAAGTGATTGCTGTAGAAGATCTAGCAGTTAAGAATCTGGTGAGAAACCCTAAATTAGCCAAGTCAATTAGTGATTGCGGTTGGGGAATGTTCGGCACAATGTTGAAATATAAAGCTGAAAAAGACGGGAAAACCTATATCGAAATTGATCGATTTTTCCCGTCTTCTAAAACTTGTCACGTCTGTCTAAATCAAGTTGGTAGTCTACCTCTTGATGTTAGAAACTGGAGTTGTGAACATTGTCAAACAACCCATGACCGTGATCTCAACGCTGCGATCAATATCAAAAATGAAGCCTTGCGGATACTGTCGTTGGGAACCAGCGATACTGCTAGTCTAAGGGGATGTCAGTCATCTGAACAAACTTCTGTTTCTTCAGATGCTATCCCCGTTGATGCTAGAAGCCCACACTTACTCGTAGAGAAGTGTGGGTAGTTCACGATTTAGATAAATCTTCAGCTTTGAAAACCGCTTCTTCTACCCGACCGGGTTCACCGAGGCGTTTAGCTTCTCCATTATTGACTGTAACTAGAACACCTCCGGCATTTCCAGCGACAACAACAACTTTATCCTTTGCTTTCCAACTGCGTTGTGTTCCTCCCTCTAAAGTTCCTTCAAATTCGGTTTTCCCATCGACTTCAATCAAGACCCAAGAAGCATCTTTAACAACAATTCCCACTTCTACCGTCTTTTCAGTCGTTGATTTGGCGGAGGGCTTCGTTTCCGAGGCTTTCTCAACCGTTGTTGTCATCGTTGACGTTGGGGTATCCAGGGGAGAAGACAATAAGCGACTTTCGGGTTGAGTTTGGGACTGAACTACCGCCTGACGGAGTTGAGGATTGACTTCCGAAGGTTTGGGTGTAGCCACCTGTTCACCCGATACACCCGCAAAATTAGTGGTTTTATTCAGATAAGAAACCCCATTAATGGCACAAATAATTAATAGGATATAAGTTAAGTAAAGATGAGTTGGTCTTAATTGAGGCAGGGCTAAGGAACTGAGTTTAGATTTAATTCCGGCTTGTGGAGGTTCAGGAAGGAAAAAGTTAGCGAGTTCTGCTCCATTTAAACCCAAAGCATCTGCATAACGACGGATTAACCCTTGAGTATAAACAGGTTCCGGTAGCTGTTCTGTCCTACCTTCTTCTAGTGCTTGTAATAAATGAGAACGAATTCGGGTGTAAGCCGATACCATATCTAAAGATAAGGAATGATTAATCCGAGTTTCTCGGAGTTGTTCTCCGATTTCTACTAAGCGCTGAATTCGTTCAGCATCATAGGAATTAAGCGTCTGGCGAGGATGTTTAGTCACTTTAAACGGTAAGACAAATAAATCAGTTTTCATAATCTTTTACTCCTTGCTTTCTACAGGGTTAACTGGCACACTAACCAATGGTGAGGAAACGGGATTTCGTAAAAACTCAATTTCAGATGTACTGAGAGAACGATACTGACCTTCAGACAATGCAGGCTGTCCGGGAGGTTGGAGTTGAATTGAGCCAATGGCTGTCCGGTGCAGTTCTACAACCGGATAACCCAATTGCTCGGCAACTCGGCGAATTTGCCGCTTTCTACCCTCGTATAAAATCACTTCTAATAATGCCTGATCGCCGGGAATTTGCTGGATACACCGGACTTGAGCCGGGAGGGTTTTTTTTCCTGCTAACATCACACCCTGACACCAAGCCTGTAATATTGAATCCGACGGATTTCCCTGCACCCAGACTTGATAAGTTTTAGGAATGAAATGACGAGGATGAGTTAAACGAAATGTTAATTCTCCATCGTTAGTCAGCAACAATGCTCCTGTAGAATCTACATCCAACCGTCCAACCGGATGAATGCCTTCACCCACCCGCAGTTTACGGGGAAGTAGATCCAAAACGGAAGGTCGTCCGTTCGGGTCTAAACAAGTAGATACAACACCTATAGGTTTATTGAGCAGTAAATAGATCGGCACAGGTCGTCTTGAGGGATGAATGAGTTTCCCATCTATCTCAATTTGATCACGGTTGGGATCGGCTTTTTGTCCCAAATGGGCGAGATTACCATTGACTCGCACCCGTCCTGCTTGGATCATTTCTTCCGCATGACGGCGCGAGGCAATGCCCCATTGAGCCATAATTTTTTGTAGCCTTTCATCCATGATTGGGGTGAACGTCGTATACTGCTCTAAATCTTTTAAAACCACGCTCAATTGTGCCACAAGTCTAAAGACTATGTACAAATATTACAGCAATCCGCAATTAATCCTACTATCAATCTGAACTCGGTGTGAAATAATGGGGATGAAAAATGGGAGTCGCTATGGCCTTGATTGAAATGCCGCGTAAACCTCTAGTTGGAACTCTGCTATCAACGGCAATTCAGCTTTGGTTGCGATCGCAAGTTGACAAAATCGATGATTTGCACTTTAGTATCGAGGGGACTAATCGTTCTTTACTATCAGGCCATATTCCTCAAGTCTCTGTCTCGGCTGAGAATGCCATTTATCAAGGGTTACATCTAACTCAGGTACAATTACAAGGCTCAGGTATTCGGTTTAATTTAGGTCAAGTTTTAAAAGGTCAACCCCTACATCTATTAGAACCTTTTTGGGTCACAGGGGATCTAAATTTTAATCAATCGGATCTGAATATGTCCCTACAGGCTCCGATATTAGCACAGGCATTAAACGAGTTTGTTTTGTCCCTGTTGAGATCCATGATGGAAAACCCATTAATGTCTTCCTCTGATCTCAAACCGGATCAAGATCAGTCTTGGATTAATTCAGTTCAACAGGTTCAAGATACCCAAATTACCCTAGAAACCGATCATTTAATTTTAACAGCCAAGCTGCTTTTCTCCAAGGGTGAATTATTGCCGTTTCAATTAAAAACAGGATTAGAACTTGCCAGTTCCCATGAACTGATGTTTGTCCAGCCTCAAGTTGAAATTCAAACTTTGAATACTGAATTTCAATTGAGTCATTATACCATTGATTTGGGATCAGATCTTAAAATTCAAGATTTAATTTTATCTGCTCAACTTCTTCAAATTAACGCTACGGTCAAAGTTAATCCCTAATTATTATGGTTGCAACGTTGAAACTAACGGCCAAGTTGTCACCACAAAAATAATTACTGCAATAATTGATAACACCAGTTCAATAATATTTCCTAAAATTGAACCAATAAAAACCCCAATACTCGCTTTGAAAGAGGGCTTAATTCGTTCACTGAATTTGAGATCCCGTTGATAGAGAAATTCCCCAATAAAAGCCCCTAAAATTGGCCCCAATAACAGCCCCAAAATTGGCCCTCCCAGGGGTAAAGCAGGTAACAGTCCGAATACTCCTAGCACTAATCCAATAATCGCCCCAAACTGCGCCCATTTACTCGCCCCGGACTGCTGAACGCCCCAATAGGTCGCTAAATATTCAATAATTGTACTTAAAATTAAAATAACAAATATCGCCACCATCGGCCAAACAATGCCCGTGAATTGGGTAGCAATTCCCCAAACTAAAATCGCTCCTAATATTAAACTGGTTCCGGGTAATAACGGCACAACTGTTCCAATTACCCCAATTACCATAACTGCAATAACAACCCAATAGAGAATCCAATAATTCATATCTTTTAACCTGATCAACGTTTAAAGGACATCAGCGAGAACCCACAATTTGAGTAAAGCGTTCTTGTCCTTCATCTAAATTAGCCGGAATTCCATTCGGATAAGTTTCAGTAATTATAGCCTGGAGCCGTTCAACCCGATTACCGGGGTTAGGATGGGTGCTGAGAAATTCTGGAGGGTTTCCCCCAGAACGAGCAGAGGCTAAGATCTGCATTAATTCGACTAATCCCTTGGGATTGTAACCCGCTTGGGTCATGAATTGAAATCCTAGGCGATCGCTTTCTAGCTCATCTTCGCGGCCATATCGCAGATTGACTAATTGATTCGCAGCCTGGGCTAAAATTGCGGCTTGTCGAGCATCCTGGGGGTTATCACTGGCTGAAATTCCCACCGCATTCACTAACGCCGATCCTAACTGTTGTCGCGCCAGATGTTCTGAACCATGTCGGGCAATTACATGGCCAACTTCATGTCCCAAAACCCCCGCCAGTTGTGCTTCTGAATTCAAACGATTAAATAGGGCTTGGGTAATAAATACCTGTCCCCCTGGTAACGCAAAAGCATTAATCGTTTTGGGATCACGCAACAGATGAAAATCAAAGGGATAGGACGCTTGGGCTGCATCCGATTGTTTTACTACCCGTAATCCCACTTCATCGACATAATTTTGTAACCTGGGATCGGGATATAAACCCCCATATTGATCCGCGAGTTGTCCTCTGGATTTGAGTCCTAAAACAACTTCTTGACGGGGAGAAAGACTAACTCGCTGCATTTCCCCGGTGATTGGGTTTTTTTCAACATTGGTACAATAACTGACCAACCCAAATAGAGCAAATAAAATTCCGATAAACAGACGCAATAAAAGTCTTTGCACGGAAGATATCTCAACACTTATCTAGGATTATAACATATTTTTTTTAAATTTGTCCTCTCTAACGACTGGGAATTTTAGAGATATTAGGATAATTTTTTATAAAAACTATATCAAAAGATAGATACTATAGCAGTCCTAAATAGGTTGTACTATTTTATCGTAGGGGTGGCGCCCCTCCCAACCCAGACATAAAGAGGGTTGGGAGGGACGCCACCCCTACAGAATTTTTTCACAAATCATTTAGGATTGCTATATATAAAGTTTGTTTAATAAATTTTAGCCCGCAGGGTGCGGGCAATTTCTGGTTTTTACATCAGTCCCAGAGGCAAAGATTCACTCAATGCCATTACCATCTCACGGGTAATGGGTAAACTATCAACCACCATTGCCGCACACAATAGCATCAAATAGAGAATGGAATATTTAAACAGCGATCGCGCTGTATTTCGTTCCGAGGGAGTTTGTAATAATAGCCAAGCTTTTTGTAAGAAAATCCCTCCTAAAATCAAGGCAATTATCGCATAAACAAAACCACTCGTATGTAACGGATAAACCAACAATAAGGTAGAAGGAATCAGAATTAAGCTATAAATCCAGATTTGTTTAGCAGTAGTTTCATCCCCTTCAATTACAGGTAACATTGGAACCCCGACTTCCTTATATTCATCTCGAATCATCATGGCTAATGCCCAAAAATGAGGCGGTGTCCAGAGAAAAATGATCGTAAATAATAGCCAAGCAGACCAACTTAAATCTCCGGTAACAGCAGCCCATCCCACTAACGGAGGAATCGCTCCAGCCGCGCCTCCAATGACAATATTTTGAACGCTATGGCGTTTTAACCAATGGGTATAGATCAGGACATAAAAAACAATTCCCGATAAAGCTAATAACGCCGTTAATAAGTTTGCAAAAACCGTCAGTAAGACAAATGAAGTAATCGCAAGAGCGATCGCAAAAATTAAAGCATCCAGGGGTTTAACACGACCCGATGGTAGCGGACGCCAGCGAGTCCGTTCCATAATGTAATCAATATCTCGGTCATACAAACAGTTAATCGTATTAGCAGAACCCGACGCTAAAGCCCCCCCCGTTAATGTTACCAATAACAATAAGGGATCAACCTCTCCTTTAGCCGCTAACCACATTCCCGCAGCCGTTGTAATTAACAACAATAGAATAATTCTAGGCTTGGTCAATTGATAATAACTTTGCACCACTTGTAAAACATTCTCATGGTGTCGGGAGACGTTGGTTTGAATCACTTCTTGCATGAAAAAATTCCTCACTGATTACTGATTACTAATTACGGATAACTGTCGATCTCGCAGTGCTAAAGTGCTAAAACAAACTAGAGTTCCGAGAAGTGTCGCTCCCATCGCTTGATGGGCAACGGTGAGGGGTTCGACTTGTAAACGCAAGTAAAACGTTGCCACCCCTAAAAGAATTTGAGCCACTAAACAAGCTCCTGCGATAGTTGCTAATTTTCTGAGTAAGGGATGCAAAGCAGAAGTTCGCCAAGCGAAAATAATTAGGGTTAATGTGACTAGAGTGGGAGGAACAACCCCAATAATATGGCTATTCATCACAGTACAGAGTTGAGAAGACCCAAAACATTGATGTAAAGCCCATTGAGAACCGACTAACGCTCCTAAAATACTTTGGAAGTAAACTAAAATTGCTGCGGTAATACTCATCCCAGTTAGCTTTCCCACATTGACCGTACCTTGATAGGGTAAGAGAAGACAACCGATAATCAGCAAGGTTGAGAAAAACAGTAAAGCAGTTCCTAAATGGGCGGTAACAATATCAAAACGTAACAGTTGTGTAACCGTGAGTCCCCCTAAAACGCCTTGAAACACGATTAAAGCTAAGGCGAAGAGGGAAGCCCAAGGGAGCCATTGGGGTAACTCCCGTCTGTACCACCCGGATAACCCCACAAGGACTATTGTACCGAATCCAATTCCAGCAGCATCAAGACGATGAAACCACTCCAAGAAGACTTGAACATTCATCTGGGCTGCGGGGATAAACTCCCCATAACATAACGGCCAGTCAGGACAAGCCAGTCCAGCATTCATGACTCGCGTAGCACTGCCAACGGCCATTAACAGTAACGTGGCAATACTCAGTTTCCAGACTAAACGCCGAATCATATTCTGGGCGAGAGATCCGATCTCTCCCGTCTGTGTGGTTGATAAACTGGCATCGTTAAGGACAGTATTGGCCATGAGTTCCACCCATTTAACTTGAGACTGCAATGATTAAAGCATGATGGTTGATTGTACTTATCTAAGTTAACGATGCAATCCCAAGATGAACAGACTTTTAGGAAGTTTTCTGATTTTGCGTTAATTGTTGACGGTCAACCGTCAACCCCCAATGCAATTCTAAAGAAAATCCAAAAGATAATTCAGTATCGATTCAGGGATTTGTGATTTGCTTTACGGTAGATGTAGGGTTTTAGCCAGAAAATAAACCCTGGTGTTCAGGTTTCTCAACCAGCTACTAAGATTAAACAAGCGTGTAAATAGACAGCATCTTCCTATCCGATCTCTGTGTTGGAAATGCTCAATAAGGAGGAATAGGCGTGATCATTCCAAGTTCAATTTTGACTTTGCTAGTAGGGATCGGGATTACTCTCGTCAGTCTCTGGTATGGTCAAAACCATAATTTATTACCGGTTGCAGCCTCCGCAGAAGCGGCTGAAGTCGATGGGTTATTTAACCTGATGATGACCATTAGCTTTGGGTTAGTGCTTCTAGTCGAAGGAGTGTTACTGGTATCTTTAATTAAATTTCGTCGCAAAAAAGATGACACAACCGATGCGACTCCCATTCACGGCAATATTCCCCTAGAAATTGTCTGGACAGCGATCCCGGCGGTTATCGTTTTGGGGATTGGTATTTATAGTTTTGAAATCTATAACAACATGGGCGGCCTTGATCCGATGGCTTCGGGTCAACATTCTATGCACGCCCACGGCAAAATGAATGGATCGGCGATCGCAGCCCCATTAATCGACGGCCAGCAGCCCCCAGAATTTACCCAAATCGCCTTGGGGATCGGCGCATCTCCCGCTCAAGAAGGGAAAATCGCCGCCGTTAATGTGGATGTGACTGGGTTACAGTTTGCCTGGATTTTTAACTACAAAGAGACAGGTATTACCGCCGGAGAACTTCATGTCCCCGTTGGTCAAGAAGTGCAATTAAACATGACCGCCCAAGATGTAATCCATGCCTTTTGGATTCCGCAATTGCGCTTAAAGCAAGATACGATTCCCGGTCGGATCACAGAATTGCGATTTACACCCACTAAGCTGGGAACCTATCCCGTTGTCTGTGCCGAGTTGTGTGGTGGCTATCATGGGGCAATGCGATCGCAAATGATTGTCGATACCCCAGAAGATTATGCGGCTTGGGTGGCTGAAAATGCCGTTGCCAGCGCAACCAACCTACAACAAGCCGTTGCCATCAATCCCGCAGAATTACCCGATGGTGAATTTCTAGCACCCTATGTCAACGAAAATCAGTTATCAGTCAACAGTGAACAGTTATCAGTGATGAGACAGTTGACTGTTGCTTTGAGTCAACAAAATCTTGATTTTGTTTCTAACACTGATAACTGATAACTGATAACTGATAACTGATAACTGATAACTGATAAAATGGCACAAGCACAACTGGATCTCACCGCTAATGTTCCTAAACCTGATCATGAGCAGGAACGACGTTGGCAAGATTATTTTGGTTTTAGTCACGATCACAAAGTCATCGGGATTCAATATCTGGTGACGGCCTTTTTCTTTTATTTAGTCGGGGGTGCTTTAGCAACGGCCGTTCGTACCGAACTAGCAACCCCCGATCCTGATTTTGTCAGTCCTGAACTCTACAACAGCTTATTTACGGTACACGGAACTGTAATGATCTTTCTGTGGATCGTTCCGGCGGGTGCGGGATTAGCCAACTATTTGATCCCCTTAATGATTGGGGCCAGAGACATGGCGTTTCCCCGGTTGAATGCCGTTGCCTTTTGGTTAATTCCTCCCGGTGGGACGCTGTTATTAGGGAGTTTCTTATTTGAAGCGCCTAAAGCGGGTTGGACATCCTATCCGCCTCTGAGTATATTGTCGGGCCAAGTTGGAGAAGAAATTTGGATTCTCAGCGTTTTATTGTTGGGAACTTCTTCGATTTTGGGGGGATTAAACTTCGCGGTGACGATTTTCAAAATGCGAATTCCTACAATGGGGCTCAACGATATGCCTCTATTGTGTTGGGCAATGATCGCCACGTCTGCGTTAATTCTGCTGTCTACTCCGGTACTCGCTGCGGCGTTAATTCTGCTGTCTTTTGATTTACTCGCGGGAACCAGTTTCTTTAACCCCACTGGGGGCGGTGATCCCGTTGTTTATCAACACTTATTCTGGTTTTATTCCCATCCAGCCGTCTACATCATGGTTTTACCCTTTTTTGGGGTAATTTCCGATGTTCTGCCGGTTCATGCTCGGAAACCGATTTTTGGATATCAAGCGATCGCCTATTCCAGTTTAGCCATTAGTTTTTTAGGCTTAATTGTCTGGGCACACCATATGTTTACCAGTGGAACTCCGGGTTGGTTACGGATGTTTTTTATGATCACGACGATGATCATTGCTGTCCCCACTGGAATCAAGGTTTTTGGCTGGTTAGCAACGATTTGGGGCGGTAAACTGCGTCTGAATAGCGCCATGCTATTTGCGATGGGGTTTATTTCTACCTTCGTGATGGGCGGTGTCACCGGAATTATGGTGGCGTCGGTTCCCTTTGATATTCACGTTCACGATACCTATTTCATCGTGGCGCACTTCCACTATGTTCTGTTTGGGGGTGCAGTGTTTGGCGTGTTTTCCGCGATTTATCATTGGTTCCCAAAAATGACGGGACGGATGATGAACGAACCCTGGGGAATTGTTCACTTTGTTCTGACGTTCGTGGGTACGAATATGACCTTTATGCCCATGCACGCTTTAGGATTACAAGGAATGCCTCGTCGGGTGGCCATGTATGACCCCCAATTCACCACGTTAAATCAGGTCTGTACCGTAGGCAGTTATATTCTGGCCGTTTCGACTATCCCCTTCTTAATTAATGCGGCTTGGAGTTGGTTCAAAGGGCCTAAAGCTCCTGATAATCCTTGGGAAGCTTTAACCTTAGAATGGATGACGTCTTCTCCTCCGCCAATTGAAAACTTCCTCGTTACTCCCGTTCTCAAAACTGGGCCCTATGACTACGGAAGTCGCAAAACCCTAGCCATTCGTCAACGGTTAAAACAAATGGCCGGAAGCCGCCCCAAAGAAGTCGGTGTTCCTATGTCTGAAGCCAAATCTTCTACAGTATTTACAGACGACCGTTCAACAACGGTTGTTGAACCCGAAAAAGACATTAATGATCCTAGTCATTAAATAACATCGAGAACTCGGAATTAATTTCTTCCCTGTTCCCTGTTCCCTGTTCCCTGTTCCCTTTTATTAACTCAATTCATGCAAGGTTCAGCAATTAACGAGTCTCAAACCGTTCTTGGATATGAACAAGAGGCTACCGCCTCTGGACATGAACATCAAGAACACCCCGATCTGCGAATGTTGGGCGTGGTTGTCTTCCTGATTGCAGAGAGTATGATCTTTTTAGGCTTATTCTCTGCCTATCTGATTTATCGAGCCATGTCACCCGTTTGGCCCCCGGAAGGGACTGAACGAGAATTATTACTTCCGGCGATTAATACCGTAGTTCTGATTTCGAGTAGTTTTGTCATGAATCAAGGGACAATTGCTATTAAGAAAAATGATACTGCGGGTTTGCGGAATTGGTTTATTGCAACGGCGATTATGGGGTTAACCTTCTTAAGCGGTCAAGCTTATGAATATAGTCAGTTAGCCTTTGGATTAACGACTAATTTATACGCCAGTTCTTTCTATGTGTTAACGGGGTTTCACGGGTTGCACGTCACCTTTGGAATCTTGTTAATTTTAGCGGTGTTGTGGCGGGGACGCAAAGCCACTCACTACAGCAAAGAATCCCATTTTGGCCCGGAAGCGGCGGAATTATATTGGCACTTTGTTGATGTGGTTTGGATTATTCTGTTTATTTTGTTGTATTTGTTGTAAATCTTCATCAAATCAATATTATCCTCAAACCCCCTACGGGGTTTTTTTATTGGCAATTTGGGGTAGAGATGAATATGATTAAGATTAATTCCCTGAAACCTTTGAAACAGAAAAGGATAATCTGGATATTGTGAAATCAGTTATCAGTTATCAGTTAAGAAAAAGGTGAACTTTGTGGATCATTGTTATATTCTCAGAGTTCTGACAATTACTCTAAAACTAACTAAAGAGGCATCATTGATGAATAACTATCGTTTAGAACAAGCTAAAAACAGAAAACAAGTGTTTGATAATTTTCTGCAAATTGAGCGTAAAGTCGGAGCTAATTCTGAGAAACTTGCCTTTTTAGATCGAGGAATTGAACAGTCTCCCTATCAAAATAAGATTCCTGATTATCCTCAATATTTAACCCGCAGACCGTTACAATATAGTTCCTATCCCGTTTTAGGGAAAATTCCTTATATTGATCAACAAGGTTTAGATTTTCTCCATCCTCAAATTGAGGAAGCTTGTATTAGTCTAGGGAAATTTGAAGCCGGAGAACTCAAGACTATTTGGTTAGGGAGAAATCCGCTTAAAACCGCCCAATTTTGGAGTTCTACTAAAATTATTCCGGTTCTTCATACTTTAAGTAAAATTGATCAACTCTTTCCTGAAGGAGATATTAAAAATTTAGACTTAAAAGATCCTGAAAATGCAACCGTTAAGTTTCCTCTGGATTTAGCAATTCAAGATATTGTCAACTATCAAGAAAAGCTGGCTAGTTCTAATGCCTTAGCCACCCTTTTTAAACGATTTGAAACTCGATCTAATTTAGAAATTTGGTTTCAAAAATTGACAGGAAATTCAACCTTGAAATTCCAAGGAGATTATGGAGAAGTTTCTGCAATTCAGAATCCAATCATTTTTGATCGGGTTACTCAAAATACCCTAATGAAAGCCGTTACAGACAGTCCTAAAGGTGACAATTTTGTCTCAGCTTATGATCTGACTCGTTTGATTTCTTTGATAGGATGGCACGCTTATCTACCATCAGGATGTCAGTTGCCAAACCTTCAGCAAAAAACGTTAAATAGTTTAATTTTAGCGATGGGTCAAGATACGGCTCGTTATGTAGATGTTGCGTTAGAAACCTTGGGAATTGAAGAAGTGATTACGGCTCCAGTTATTCTTTCTAAAATGGGTTATGGAGATAGTGAAATTCGGCAAACTGTAGAAGCTTGTTATATGGCATTTGTACAGTTTATTGACCCTTTACCCAAAGCTAACGGAAAATCGGCTCAATTCCGAACTTTAGCACTCACTTTAAGAGGTGTAATTCCAGTGAAAAATATGGGAGATGTTACTCAAGAAGCATTGGAATTAGATGCTAGAATGGCGGCAGAAGTCACGGAAATCATTCGTCGTGTTGTTACAGACGAATTAGATCAACTCTAGCTACAATAGGAAAATATCTAGTCGGAAAAAGAGAGAGGACAGCTAGGGGATGCCATTGTCTTCTCTGTCAAGTTAGAATGGGAATATTAAGAAAACTGCAAAAGCAACAAACTAAGATCGCAGTTTTGGGTGCATTCCGGTTCCTGAATTGAAGAATCAATCACTGTACTCAGTAAGTGGGTATCCATCAACTTAAAAGAATCAACGATTCTAGGGTGTAAAAGTTTACAGGTACACCCGAAGCACCGTTGAGGCAGAGTTTTACCTACTGATTTAGAGCCTCTAGTACAGTCATTATTATTAGGAGGAGGAATACACCCAAATTTTATGAAAGAAATACAACAAACTAATCAAGATTCTTTAAAAACTTTAAATCGAATTTTTGCAAGATTTAATGGTGATTTTTCCCTGATTTTAGCTCATTCTAATTATAGAATTGTTCGAGAAAAAATAATTCAGCAATTACAACAAAAATACCCTAGTGCAATTAAAATTGTTACTCTGGATACCAAGGTAACTAATATTTATAATGCCTTGGTTGAAGCGGTTGAAGCCGAACAAAATCCACCGCAAGCTTTAATTGTATCTGGTTTAGAGTCAAACGAACAACTGGATACTTTGATTAAGATTATGAACCAAATGCGGGAGGAATTTCGCCGGAAATTCCACTGTCCTTTGGTGCTGTGGGTGACGGATTCTCTGTTACACGCTTTAATTCGGTTAGCTCCTGATTTTTATAGTTGGTCAACAGCGATTATTTTTGAAATTACGACAGAAGATTTACTGCAATTTATTCAACAAACAGCCGATCAAGTTTCTGCTACCGTGTTAGATAGTGGTGCGGGTATTTTTTTAACGAATTCTTGCTTAAATTTAGAGTTAGGTTCTCCCTTAAGAGAAGAATTAGAAGTAGCTCGTCAAGAATTACAGAAACGAGGAGAACTATTAGGAACTGAACTAGGTGCGGGTTTAGAATTTGTATTGGGTCGAGTTTCTGATCATTCTAACCATATTGCGTTACAACATTATGAACGTAGCTTAGAACTTTGGCAACAAACAAATAATTTAATTCGCTATAGTCAATTATTATTTTATGTCGGATTTTGGTGGCACAGTTATGGAATTTTACATCCCACTGAAAAGCCATCTGCTTATCATCAGGCTAAAAGTTATTATACTCAATCCATTCAAACCTTTAAACGAGCAAACCGTTGGGATTTAGTGGCTAAGTTTATTAATGCGTTGGCGGATGTTTTGTTTGGACTAAAAGAATGGCAAGAATTGGAAAAAGTGGCGAAGGAATCGATTCATTATAATCAAATTTATGCTTATCCTTTTCGAGAAGCGCGGGGATATCATTTTTTAGCTGAAGTTGCTTTAGCAAAAGCTTCCCCCTATGAAGCAAAAACTTTAGCAGAAAAGGCTCAAAATTTATTAACTAAAACCTTATCAAATTATCATCCCCAAACCTCTGATGAACAGTTAATTTTAGATTGGGAGACTTCCTATCATCAGGGATGGTATTTGGTGACTCTGGCTCAAGCACATCAACAACTACACCAATATCAAGAGGCGATTAAAATTCTAGAAAAAGCGAAAGCTCGCTCCAAACCACATTATGACCCAGAACTTTATATTCGGATTTTACAACTTTTACAGGATTTATATTTCCAAAAAGGCGAATATTTAATGGCTTATGAAATTAAGCAAAAACGTCGAGAAATTGAGCAACAATTTAGATTAAGAGCCTTTATCGGAGCCGGACGACTCGGACATATTCAAAGCATTAATAATCCTAGTTTACCTCCAATTAACCATACTGAAACCATTAATCCTGAAATTACCGCGTCTGGTCGTTTATCGGTTGTCAATTGGTTGGGTGAACGCATTAGACGCAATGATTGTCGGTTAACGGTGGTTTATGGACAATCAGGAGTCGGTAAAAGTTCGATTTTGCAAGCTGGTTTTATTCCAGAGTTACAAAAAACTGCCATTGATACTCGTCACTTTATCCCGGTATTACTTCAAGTTTATACGAACTTGAATCAGGAGTTTTCTCGTGCTTTAGCTAAAGGAATTAGAGAGGTTAGCAATATTGAATTAAACTCTTCTGAACTGAATAATCAAGAAGTGATTTTAGAACAAATTAGAACCTTAGTTAATCAAAATTTCTGGGTTGTGATTATTTTTGATCAGTTTGAGGAATTTTTCTTTGCTTGTAAAGAGAATCAACAACGACAAAACTGTTATCAATTTATTAAAGATTGTTTAAATATTCCCTATGTTAAAATTGTTTTATCTTTGCGAGAGGATTATTTACATTATTTATTAGAATGTACTCGTCAAGGTTATTTAGAGATTATTGGGAATAATATTTTAGATCGCAATATTTTGGCTTATATTGGGAATTTTACACGGGAAGAAGCCAAGTCTGTGATTCAGAGTTTAACGGAAAGGACGCAATTTGTTCTTGAACCTGCTCTAATTCATCAATTAGTTGAAGATTTAGCAGAAGATTTAGGAGAAATTCGACCGATAGAATTACAAGTTGTGGGTTCTCAGTTACAAGCTCAAAAAATTACCACGTTAAAACAATATCAACAAGCGGGACAAAAAAAACAGTTAGTTGAAGACTATTTAGATGAAGTGATTCGAGATTGTGGTTTAAGCAATAAAAATTTGGCGGAATTAGTGCTTTATTTACTAACGGATGAAAATAATACTCGTCCCTTAAAAACTCGTGCTGATTTAGTTCGAGAAATTAAAGAATTAGCAAACTATTTTGAAAATATTAATGAAAATTTAGATACTGTTCTGAAGATTTTTGTCCTTTCTGGTTTAGTTTTTATTTTACCAGAAATTCCGATGGAACGGTATCAACTGGTACATGATTATTTAGTCGGTTTAATTCGTCAAAATCGTAGTTCTGACCTGCTAAAAGAGTTAGAAGAAACTCGAAAAAAAAGTCAACAACTAGAATTAGACAAACAAAAACTTTTGCGACAACAATTTTTGAGCTTGATTGCATTTTTATTATTTTTAATAATTTCGTCTTCTTCTTTTCTGTTTTGGCGAATTAATGATTTAAAAACCAAAAAATCAGAGTTGATTTTGGCTCATGAAAATACTAAATATACGGCTCTGGTCAATGAAAATAATCAGCTTGATGCTTTATTAACACTTATCATTGCGGGTAAACTTTTAAAACCTGATAGTTATAAATCTTCTATTTACCAAGAAACTTTGAGTAAATTAGGTATCGCCACTCAAATCATTCAAGAACAAAATATTTTAGATGGACATGAAAAAAATAGTGTTTTAAGTGTGGCTGTCAGTCCTGATAATCAACTGATTGCTTCTGCGAGTGATGATAAAACCATTAAATTATGGACTCGTGAGGGTAAAGTTATTAAAACTTTAGAAGGACATCAGGATTCTGTTTGGTTTGTCACCTTTAGTCCGAATAGTCAACTTATCGCCTCTGCAAGTAAGGATAAGAAAATAAAACTTTGGACAAAAGATGGAACAATTATCAGAACATTGGAAGGACATAAAGATGAAGTCAAATGGGTTAGTTTTAGTCCTGATGGACAACAAATTGCTTCCGCAAGTAAAGATAAAACGGTTAAAATTTGGAGCTTAGATGGTCGATTAATTCAAACTTTAAACGGACATCAAAAAACAGTTCTTAGTGTTGTTTTTAGTCCCGATGGTCAACAAATTGCTTCATCGAGTGAAGATGGGATTATTAATCTCTGGACTCGTCAAGGGAAGCTGATTAAAACAATTAAGGCTCATTCCCAACCAATTTGGAGTATTAGTTTTAGTCCTGATAGTCAAATAATTGCATCAGCTAGTGATGATAAGACGGTTAAATTATGGAATCGTGAAGGTGAATTAATTAGAACTTTAGAGGGACATCAACAGGCTGTTAATACTGTTGATTTTAGCCGAGATGGTCATTTAATTGCAACGGGAAGTACAGATACAACCATTAAAATCTGGACAAAAGAAGGTTCATTAATTTCTACACTGCAAGGACATAAAGATATTATTAATCAAGTTAGTTTTTCTAAGCAGGAAGAAAGGTTAGTTTCTGCCAGTAAAGACGGGATTGTGAGAATCTGGAGTTTACAAGCATTACCTAAAATGATTGAACTGAAAGACTATAAAATCTACAGTAGTAGTTTTTCTCGTCAAGATAATAATTGGGTTGCTTCTCCGGGACGAGATTTACGCATCAAAGATGATAAAAAAGATGATGTCGTTGTATTATGGACTTTAAATGGAACAGTCCAAAAAACTTTCCAAGGTCATCGTGATACTGTTAATAACGTCGGTTTTAGTCCTGATGGAAAAATGATTGCATCAGCGAGTGATGACCGAACAGTCAAAATCTGGAATTTAGAAGGTAAAGAAATTAAATCTATTGTTCATCCATCTGCTGTTTGGAGTGTGGTTTATAGTCCGAATGGTCAGTTAATTGCAACAGCAAGTAATGACAATAAAATTAGAATTTGGAATATTAATGGAACTTTAAAGCGAACATTTGATGAGCATAAAGACCAAATTAATGATTTGAGTTTTAGTCCCGATGGTAACATTTTAGTTTCAGCAAGTAATGATAAAACTGTGAAATTATGGGATGTGAATCAGGGGAGTCAAATTTCACAGTTAAGAGGTGCTCAAATTCGGTTTGGTTCAATGAATTTTAGTCCCGATGGTCAATTGATTGCAGCCACTAAAGATGGAGAATCTATTTCCATTTGGAAAAAGGAGGGTTTAAAGTGGAAACCTATTGAAACTTCAGTCGTTTTAGGAAAACATGGGAAAGGAATTTATGAAGTTAATTTTAGCCCTAATAGTAAAATTTTGGCTTCTGCTAGTGCAGATGGTACAATTAAGCTTTGGGATGTTAATGGAAGTTTAATTACGACTTTAAAGCCAAGTTTAGAACCTATTTTATCCGTTAATTTTAGCCCGGATGGGAAAAGCTTAGTCGGAATTCAAAAAACAGATCCGAATCAAGTTAGTCGAATTAGTATTTGGAATATTGATACAAATCAGGTGAATCAAAACCCTAATATCTTACTAGAAAAAGCTTGTAATCAGCTTCATGATTATTTAGAAACTGGCTCTAATTCTAGTGATAGAAATCCAGAAATTTGTGAGGCGTTTAATACTTCTCGCTAAAATAGCAAGTAGAGACGTTGTATACAACGTCTCTACAAAAGGGTTTATTTAATCTGGATTGAATATAAAAAGGTGCGTGCGCGATGCTTACGCACCCTACAATTAGTGATTAATATTAATCTCGTGGAGGTCTACCCGTATCTAGGTCTTGACTTTCCTCTCTAGCTTGAGAACAAATAGAGGGTAAATGCTGTTGTTTTAGGGTCGTATTATTGTGAACGTTACAGGGAGAATTCACAGAAGAACTGGAAATAGTGAACGGTGAAGCTTGAGCTTGGGTTGCTGTGATCACCGATAACATAATAAAGGTTAAAGGGATCAGACTTTTGTGTAACATAATTAGACTCCTTCGGGTATAATTAAAGCGTAAATCCGTTTATTGAACCCATGAATTAATGCACTAAAATAAGGGTTTAAGCTTGCTTTAAATTTGTGGTTTAGAGGGGTGATAAACGGATTTTATTTCTCTAAGATGTGCGGGATGTTATTGACTACAAGAAAAACCAGTAAATTCATGAATTATTTGGTTTTCTAGTCTTAACAATCTACTTTACTATTGAGATTTTGTTGATCAGGAATAGTGTCAATTGATGAGTAGTTTCTTATCATTGATTCATTTTATTTACACCTAAAGAGAAGGATAGAGGCTTAATTTTTTTCTCTCTATCTCCTAGGATAGTGAACTGGTCTGTATAGTTCGGGTGAGTTATTCCACTTTCTCTAGCGTCATGTTTATTTTTTATACTACTTTTATACTACAAAAATTTGGTAAAAACACGCTCCCAGAAACCCGGTTTTGGGAGGTTGTCTCTGGACTGAAAACCAGATTTTTTGTGAAGAAACCTGGTTTTTGCTTAAATCTTGTGTTTCAGTTACAATATTGGCACATTTACAGGACTATTAATTAAAATTCATTCCCCCTAAAGGAACAGATATTAAATCATGAAATTGGGTATCCCGAATTCGTTTTAATTCCCATATCCATTTTGTTTCTGCATCAATTTGTTGATAATATTTTTGAGCCAAGTTCTGCTCTTTTGAAACATCTGTTTCTTGCCATAATTTTAACGCCATATCTCGTCTTTTTTGACAAATTACAGTTTCAATAGACGCAACAGAACTGCGAATAATTAAGCGGGCGCGACAAATATCAATTTCTGTATGTTCATCCAGATAAAATAAATGATAAAATTGTTTTGTTTGTTGATTTTCCTGTAAGCAAACTTGTTGCAATTCTAAAATTAAATCAACGGAATCTAAACTTTTTTGATATTTTTCTTCAATTTTAGTAATTTCTCGCCATAAAAACCGATGATGCGCTAAACTAAATTGTAAATCTCTGGCTTCTAAAGCATCAAAAATGGTGAGACGATATTCGGGACAATGTAAATAAATTCTCAGGAGTTTAACTTCGGCTTCTTCTAATAAACTGCGTTCAGAATTAACTGTAACTAAAGCATTAGAAGATAGTTTATCTTTTCCCGTTTCTACCTGGGGTTTATTAACTTGGGTTTGTAAATTTTTAGCTAAAAGCGGAATTAACCGAGATTGTCCTTGACTCAGAAGTTCAGCACAATATTCAATATAATGAGTGCGTTGCATTCCATTGTCAATTTTTCTTAATAACTCTACCATCTGATGAGAGACTTGTTGAGATTGGGCAACGGTTTCTAGGTTTTTTCCCATTAATAATCGTTGAATTTGCCACTCAATCCAAAGGGGAGAATTTAACAATAATTTTTGATAATCTTCGGCAGAATTATGGATTAAAAATTCATCAGGATCTTTCCCAGAGGGAATATTTAAAATCCGTAAGTTAATATAACCTTGATAAGCGAGATCTTCAATTTCCCCGATGGCGCGTTCGGCGGCTTTATTTCCAGCAACATCGGCATCAAAATTCAGAATAATTTGCTTAGATTCAGTATAACGAACTAACTGCCGAACTTGATTTAAACTTAAGGCAGTTCCTAAAGAAGCCACAACGTTTTGAATTCCCGCCGTATGTAAAGCAATGACATCAAAATAGCCTTCAACAACAATCGCTTGATCTTGCTTACTAATTGCATTTTTAGCTTTGTCTAAAGCAAATAACGTTTTACCTTTATCAAATAATTCGGTTTCGGGAGAATTGAGATATTTCGGAAGTTCATCTCCTAAACTTCTGCCCCCAAATCCAATAATTTTTCCCTGACTATCATGAATTGGAATCATTAACCGATCTCTAAACCGATCATAATACCCATTTCCTGTTTTTCGAGGCACAATTAACCCTGCTTGTTCGACTAATTCCGCCGGAAAATGTTTTTGTTCAACTAGATAATCATAGAGAGTTTCCCATCCTTGGGGCGCATATCCTAATTGAAACTGTTGAATTGTATCTTCTTTAAGATGGCGTTTTAATTTTAAATAATCTAAAGCGGGTAATCCTTCCGATTGTCTTAAAACGTGTTGATAAAAGCTGGTAGCGATCGCTAAAATCTCATATAATTGTTCTCGTAAAGAAATCTGTCTCTGTAATTCCTCTCGTTTTTCGGGTTCTACAGTTTTCACCGGAATTTGATAGCGTTTAGCTAACTCTAAAACCACTTCACTAAAGGAACGTTTCTCTAAATCCATGATAAATTTCATGGCATTTCCCGCCGCCCCACATCCAAAACAATAAAACATTTGTTTAGTCGGACTAACGGTAAAACTAGGGGTTTTTTCATCATGAAAGGGACACAACCCCACAAAATCTTTTCCCCGTCGTTTCAAGACCACTTTCTCGGATACGACATCATAAATATCAGCGCGTTCCTTAACATCTTCGATTGTTTCTGGATGAATTCGGGGAGTCAACATTGGGGATGAGATTAAAATGATAAGTCTTTATTTTGCCATAAAATACCCTTGATGATCCCTCTAATTTTTTTAGTATCTGATTTTTTGAAAGGTATCATTATTTACAAGGGGCATAAATTCAAGAAATTGAACTTGCTATTGATCGCACCCTTTAAACACCCATATTTTCAATACTCCAATCTTCAAACCTCAACCCAGGAACTCGTTCAAAATCTTGTCGATTGCGTGTTACTAAAATTCCATTATTTGCCATCACAAGAGCGGCAATGCGTAAATCTTGCGTACCAATGCGAATTTTTTGACGCAATAACTCAAAATAACAATGATAAGATTCCTGGTCAAAATTTATCACATTAATAGTTTGATAATACTTTAAAGTTTCTTCTAATCTTGCGTAAGCAAATAAAAGCTCATCAGCAGATTTTGCTTTTTTAATTTGGTTTAAACGTCCATAAAACTGTTCTTCTACTGTAACAATAGTAACTGCAACTTCTTCAGGACTAACTGTAATCACTCGTTGTGTTACAACAGGATGTTGTCGTTGAAATAAGGAAATATGATCAGTATCTAATATCCAAAAACTCACTTTTTCTACTCCTCTCCATCAATTTGACGATAATATTCTTCTGTTTCAGCATCTCTTTCACGACGATAATCTTCAATATCTTTGAGCATCTCGTCAAAATAGGGATCGTCTTTAAACATTCCTGCAAATTTCATCCAAGGATGTTTCGGTTTGGGTAGAGGAATTTCTAATTGCACAATTTCACCTTGTTTCAAAATAGCATTAACTTGTTCTAATAATTGTTCTAGTGCTGCTTCTCGACTTGAACCTTTAGCTTTACAATCTAAACCTAATACTGTTACTATATATTCTTCATTTTGTTGTTGAATTAACACAGGATAAGTCAATTTGGCAATAGATGCAGATGACGATTGAATTAAGTTGGCAGTCATAGAATTATCCTTTTATAATCTAATTCAGTCTTATTATACACTAAAGGTTTGAAGTCCCCCTGGCTGTCTTAAAGCCTGTTGATAAAAACTCGTTGTGATCGCTAAGATCTCATATAATTGTTCTCGTAAAGAAATCTATCTTTGTAATTCTATTTCTGGATGAATTCGGGGAGTCAACATTGGGGATAGAACTAAAATTGCTAGTCTTTATTTTGACATAGAATCCCCTAATCTGATCCTTTTCTCCTTCTTTGTGTCTTTGTACCTTTGTGGTTTTTTAATCCCTTAACCCTCATGGAATGATGGGTATAGCTGTTGATAAAGAATAGTTTTCCCAACTTCTAAAGGGTTGAATTTCTGTTTCTTCGTTGAGAATTGTCACCACTCGATCATAAATTTCTTGGGCGTGTTGAGGAGAATTGCCAATACAAGTTAATCCCAATTTTCCATAGCGAGATAAACATCCCATTAAGTGAAAAACTGTTCCCGTTTCCGTACTATTATCAAAGTGTAACTGATGATTAACAATAATATCCATTAAATCATTCGGTAATAATCCCTGATACTGTTCGTTTTGTAAATTATCAGAAGCCATATAAAACTTAGGATGAGATTTTTGACTATAAAATAGCCCTGTTTTTAAATCATAAGACCCATTTGTTAATAACTTTAAGGTCATAAACGGATGGGTCGTTCCTCCTCGACGTAAATTGATTTCTATCGCCTGTAAATCCCAATCTGAACGGTCGGGTTGATGCACCGCAATAAAATCTACACTAAACCGTTCTAATGCCCCTTTATGGGCTAAATTTTGACCAATTTTTTCTCCCATTTCCTGCAATTTTAATCGATAGACTTCTTGGGCGGGAAATCGACATCCTTGAAAGACTTGACCATCGGGGCCACCTAAAATTTGATCATGGGTAGAGAGAACTTCAACCTTTCCCGTCGGAAAAATTTCACATTGAACACTGGGAGATTCTTTCAACTCTCCTTCAATAAAGGCTTCTACAATTGCTCCTAATTCGGAAAGGCGATCGCTAAAGGTTTCCCAAGTTTCATTCGGGGCTTGAAAGCTTAAATTATACCAGTAGGTTTTGAGAATTTTTTCTCGTTCATGAAGGGTTAAATCTTGCAAAGGTCTTAAGTCTAATAGGGCATTTCCTTCTCCAGAAAATCCCTGATTGAGTTTAATTACCATCCGTTTTAAATCAGGTTGACGATCCCATAATTTTAGGGCAACTTCTGTTAAGTCTTCGGAATTCCAAACTAACGGACTACCATCGGGATGAGGAATTCCAGTTTCAGCAAATATTTGCCGACTTCCGCTTTTAGTTCCCCAATAATTTAAGTCAGGATCAACTCCAAATAAAGGGATATTTAATTGTACTGATAATTCCCGTTCTAAAAGAGTGGAATTAAAACAAACCATGTAAGATTTATTCGGTCTTAAAACTTGATGAATGCGAGAGATTAAACGGGGACGTTCTAAAATTTTTTGGGTTAAGGGTTTGGGAGAGGTATCATAGGTTGAAAATAAGAGTAAACGCTCCCGAACATGACTCAGGGGAATTCCGGGCATTAAGTTTAAATAATAATCAATTACGGTGGGATGAATGGGTTGGGAAGATACATAAATTAACCGCATTCTAGGATTTCGTAACCGAATTAAAGAAAACAGTAATCGTTCTTCATATTGATGGGCGCCCTGAACTTTTTCTAACTGATGACTATCCAAACTCAAGGAGGGAATAAGAACGACATCCTGATCCTGTAGTTCCTGATGGCTTGAGGTTTGAAAGCGTTGGCGAAGTTGAATTTGCAATTCTCGAAACCGTTGCACCGTGTTTTCATCTGAGTGATAAAATTCAGCCATAAGCCTAACCTGTTGAACCCGATATCACCATCTTAGTTCAGAGGATCAATCCCATAGAGGTTTCCAGAAAAATCGCAAAATTTTGTTACTTCAGTTCCCAGAGTTGGGTTTGTTGATTAACGGGTTCTAGCTGATAGTGATCAGTTTTAATCCTTTGGCGTAATTCTTGAGAGGGGTTGAGGGCAAAAATTTTAGGCCCGATGGGAAGTAATAATAAATTGGGTTCAGAATTGACCATAAATAGTTTGATCTTAGGGTTTAATTCATAACTCAGTGAAATAATATTTCCCAAATTTGTATAATCACTTCCTTGATCAACGATTAGGGTAGAGGATGGATTTTGATTGAAATAACGAGCCATTTGGGGAATTTCATGACTCGGAACTTGATGCCACCAGGTTAAGGAATTGGCACTGATACTAATGGAAATAATACTCAAGGTAAAGACTGTTGCTAACAGTCCTCGCCAGAATATTTCTCCATCCATTAAAGAAATTTTATTGCTCTGAATATGAGTCGAAAACAGATAAGCAAGGGCTAATTGCAGGGCTGGAAAAGCAGGAATTAGAAAGCGCGTTACCCCTGAACGTCCTCCTCCTAAAAGCACATCAGGTAAAGCTAAGATTAATAAGGGAACTAAAATCGATGTCCAAATAAATAGGCGAGTTGGTCGATTTGTTTGTTGGCTAATTTGAAATAATGCAGCCAGAATTAACAGAAGAAATGGCAGTCTGAGTAAATACATCTGAATACTGTTGAAGTCAAAGTTGATATCAACAAATAGAGAGGTAAAACTCAAAATCCAAAACTTGAGTAAATTGAGTAAGCTAATTGAATAACTTGACCAGTTAGTAACATCTACAGCCCGTTGTAAATTATTGATTAAAATTATTAACCAAGGACTATAAGCTAGGATAGCGATCGCAACGGCAGCTAAAAATTCTAACAATAAAACAGAAAAAGGAAACCGTTTTCGTTTTTTAAAAGATCGGGAAGGTTGAAGACTTAGTAACAGAATATAAGCCCCATGACCCATAATTGTTAACCCGAATAAAACATGGGTATAGAGTCCTAAAATACAAGCTAAACTATAACCGACCCACAATAAAGGATGTCGCCAACGAACTGCTTTGAGTAAAAAATAACTACTAACAATCACCGTTAAGGTGAGTAAACTATATTGTCGGGCAGTTTGAGCAAATAGAATATCAAAGGGAGATAAAGCTAAAAAAGCCGTAGCTAGTAAAGCGGTTTGGGAAGATTGAAAAAGTTCCCAAGCCAATAAATACATTAAAGGTAGAGAGATTAAACTAATAAAAGCGGGTAAAATCCGAGAAGCCAGAATAGAATTACCGCCTATAAACATCCATCCTCGTGCTAACAAATAGTAAAAGGGAGAATGTTGAGGATCTTCTGTGGCTAAAGAATTGAGAGTATCTTGGGGGGTACTCCCCGGTTTAAGTTGTTGATATTTCAGCAGATCAACGGGGGAAACCATGCGATTTTGGTAGAATTCTTGGGCGAATTCTTGACTGGTGTATCCCGCAGCCCGCAGGGTTGTATAAACCTCATCATGCCAATAGATTTTTCCATCTAAAGTTACAAACCGAAAGGCAATACCAACAACAATGGCAACAATTAAAAATAAGGTCAGAACATGAGGGCGAATTTTTTTGAAAAATTTCCAGGGATGAAGCATAACATCCGTTTGAGTTAATAGAACAGGGAACAGGGAACAGGGAACAGAGGGGAAAAGAAAATAGGGAATAGGGGATAGGAAAAAGTGATTAGGTATTCGATCAATTATATTGAAGGATGGAATATAATATGAAATCTAATTATCAACGCTACAGATGATCCCCCCCAACCCCCCTTAATAAGGGGGGAGATCTGTAGCAGACATTTTTGGATTTCATATAACGTTTAATTTTAGTGCTTTTGAACAAAAAAGCAGGGTAATTCCCTGCCTAAATTTGGCTCAAATTCTCAACAATTTTAAGCAATAGATGAGTTAGACGATCCTGAATTAGGTACTAACTCATCGCGTTTCAAGACTTGACCTTAGTACAGAGAAGTCGTCGGTTTGTGAACAATGAAGCTTAACACTTGGCACTGTTTCACGTTGTCAAAACCCATCACCCGAATAAAGGATTTGGAATTTTCTTGGCGACAAGCTTGAACTTCAGCCAAGACTTCTTGGGAGGTAGAAGCATTGAATAAAGGCAGTTTCCACAGTGTCCAATAACGCTGGGTGGGCTCAGAAGAGTCGCTAAATTCCACACCGGGGATATATCCTTGATCCAGAATATATTGGACTTGCTTGACGATTTGAGCATCGGTCAAGGGGGGCAGATAGGATAAAGTTTCAAAACGACGTTCTTTTGGTAATGTCCGCATTGTTGTTTCTGAAGTTCAGTCCACTAAAGGTTTACAGGCAAGGACAATCAAGCCTTAACTCACCGAAGCATCGGGGTTTGGTTCTGAGTCGGTTTGCAATTGAGTCTCTGGGTTAGGTTCAACGCTACTCAGTTGCGTGATTCGTTCTAAATACTGACGCCGAAAATCCATATTGGCTTTTTGAATATTGTCACGAACCATTTCCGGTAAATAATCAGCGACTTCCTGCACCAGATGGTCTCGCACCGTCATAATGCGAAAGGCTATCTCCCGATTTTCTTGGAGCATTTCTCCCAGATAGACTTCTCCGTCCTGAATTTTGCCCGTTGAGGAAAATTCACTCAGCCAGATCGCTTGTCCAGGGTTCGTTTCCCGTAGTTGATTCGTAATAATCCTTACAGCCTGATAGGTCAGGTAACTTGCCAGCACCTTTGATGTTTCTTTCGCAACTTGTTTGATGTCCATAGGCTGAACCCAACCCTCACAACTTAAGATTTGTTTATTTTAGATTTTGGATTGAGTTTTAGCCATAACTGATCTAATTTGTCAAGCTACAGATGAATCGCACAAATCCAAAATCCAAAATTCAAAATCTCAAATCAATTTAGACGGTATCCATGGACTCGAACTCAAACTTGATTTCTTTCCAGAGTTCGCAAGCAACGGCCAGTTCAGGAGACCATTTGCAAGCTTCGCGGATGACGTCGCCGCCTTCACGGAACAGGTTACGGCCTTCGTTACGAGCTTGGATACAAGCTTCCAGAGCCACACGGTTTGCAGTTGCACCAGGAGCATTACCCCAGGGGTGTCCGAGGGTGCCACCACCGAACTGTAAGCAAGAGTCATCGCCGAAGATTTCCACCAGGGCGGGCATATGCCAAACGTGAATCCCACCGGACGCAACGGGCATAACACCGGGCATAGAAGCCCAATCTTGGGTGAAGTAGATCCCACGAGCGCGATCGAGTTCAACGTGGTCTTCGCGCATCAAGTCAACGAAGCCCATGGTGATGCCTTTTTCGCCTTCGAGTTTACCGACGACGGTACCGGAGTGCAGGTGATCACCACCAGACATCCGTAAGCATTTGGCTAACACGCGGAAGTGAATCCCGTGATTTTTCTGACGGTCGATCACAGCGTGCATAGCACGGTGGATGTGAAGTAACACGCCATTGCGACGACACCATTTCGATAAGGTGGTGTTGGCTGTGAAACCACCTGTCAGGTAGTCGTGCATGATGATCGGGGTTTTGATTTCTTTGGCGAATTCGGCCCGTTCCATCATTTCTTCGCAGGTGGGGGCGGTCACGTTTAAGTAGTGGCCTTTGATTTCCCCGGTTTCAGCTTGAGCTTTTTCGATGGCTTCTTGAACGAACAGGAAGCGATCGCGCCAGCGCATGAAGGGCTGAGAGTTGATGTTTTCGTCGTCTTTGGTGAAGTCTAAACCACCGCGTAAGCACTCATAAACGGCGCGGCCATAGTTTTTGGCAGACAGACCGAGTTTAGGCTTAATGGTGCAACCCAGCAGAGGACGACCGTATTTGTTTAATTTATCGCGCTCAACGGTAATCCCGTGAGGAGGGCCTTGGAAGGTTTTCAGGTAAGCGATGGGGATGCGTAAATCTTCTAAACGCAGTGCCCGCAGAGCTTTGAAACCAAAAACGTTACCGACTAAAGAGGTCAGTAAGTTGGTGACAGAACCTTCTTCAAACAGATCCAGAGGATAGGCGATGTAGCAAATATATTGGTTGTCTTCACCCGGAACGGGTTCGACTTCATAGCAACGACCTTTGTAACGATCTAGGTCAGTCAGCAAGTCTGTCCACACCGTTGTCCAGGTTCCGGTGGAAGATTCGGCGGCTACCGCAGCCCCAGCTTCTTCGGGGGGAACTCCAGGTTGTGGCGTCACCCGAAAGGCAGCCAGAACATCTGTATCTTTTGGTGTATAGTCGGGCGTGTAATAGGTCAGTTTATAGTCCTGTACACCAGCTTTATAGCCAGATTTGGACTTGCTTTGTGTTTGAGAGTAAGACATATCTCCCTAAAATCTCCCTTCGTGAGGAATCGCTTATTTTATGCGCTGATTGGCAATTGATTAAAATAGTATCAAGAAATGAGTCATTGCAACGTTGAATCTTTTTAATATTTTCATAACATTTGTTTATATTTCTTCTAAATTAGCGACATTTTCCTCAGATTCTTGTCAGTTTTTAGACCGCTTTACCATTAAATTGACCTTTTTATATTAAGTCTTATTAAATAATTTCTGTCAAATATAATAAGTAATTTTACTTGATTTTCTACAGAATGAGATTGCACAGTTACAGCCTACTGTCAAGTAAAACGTTATGATTCCCTTGTTCAATTCAGATCCTCGCCTAAATCCTTGCTTCGCTTTTGTTGAGTCTGAATCAGTGATCTTGATGGAGGATTAAATAGTATTAAATCTATAGTAAATCAATTATTAATTGATTTTACTCTATTAATTTAAAACTGGGTTTTGCGTAGGACTGTTCGTTAAGATTGTTGTTATATAGCAGGGAACAGGGAACAGGGAACAGGGAACAGGGAACAGGCAGGAAAAGAGTTCTCTGTGCGCGGTTTTACCATCAGTCTATGTCCTAACTGCCAGGGGCGACTGCTATAGCTGTTGACTGTTGACTGATAACTGATTACTGATAACTGATTACTGATAACTGTGAATTCACCCACCATCCACTGTATCAATCCCCAATGTTCCCATCCCTCCCATCAACCTTGGGGGAACAAATTTTGTCAGAGTTGTGGAGCCCCCCTACAACTCAACCAACGCTATATCCCCTTGCACAGTTTAGGAAGTGGGGGGTTTTCCCGGTTGTATACCGTTTGGGATCTCAAAACCCAAACCGAAAAAGTCCTAAAAGTTCTGGTTGAACCTTCTCCCAAAGCCTTAGAACTGTTTGAACAGGAGGCTGCGGTTTTATCCCAGTTACGCCATCGGGGAGTTCCCAGAGTTGAAGCAGAGGGTTATTTTTATTTAAAAAAACGCAACGCTACCGATGGCCATCTTCCCTGTTTGGTGATGGAAAAAATTCATGGCCCAACGTTACAAGAAATATTGAACCAATATCCCCAAGGCTGTCCCGAAGACTGGGTGATCAGTTGGCTATCCCAAGCGTTGGATATTTTACGCGAGTTACATGGTTATCAAATTATTCATCGAGACATCAAACCCTCAAATTTAATGTTACGCATGACTCCCCATCTCCCCCTAAACACAACTCAAGTTTGGGATACCCAACTGGTGATGATTGATTTTGGGGGGGCGAAACAAATTGGCTCCATTGCTCATGGCGATCGCGAAAGTACCCCCCGCAGTACCACCCGCCTTGTTTCCGCCGGATATAGTCCCCCTGAACAGGTGATCGGGTCGATGGTGGCGCCTGCAACGGATTTTTATGCCTTGGGACGCACTTGTATTCATTTATTAACGGGTCAATTTCCAGGGGAGTTAGATGATAGGTTAACAATGGAATTGCGTTGGCGAGACAAAGCTCAGGTTAGTCCTGGGTTTGCCCATTTATTAGATCGGATGGTGCAACTCGATCCCCGTCAACGACCTCAAACTGCTACGGAAATTCAAACGGATATCTTTAGAATTATTCGACAGAAAAAACATCCGCGACGGATGATATCTTCTCATCAACGGTTACTCGACAACCTGAAAAAAACTTTAATTCAATGGGATCGAGGGTTAATTCAACTGGTTTTGGGACTGGGAAAATTGACGGTGCATTGTGTTCGGGGGGTTGTGGAAACGAGTTGGGAAATGACATTAGGAGTCATTGGCTCTATTATTGGCACGGTGATCGGTTCAATGTTAGTTTATTTCTCTGGTTTAGGAGAAATTATTACACTTTTCTTAGCGCAAGAATTACCCCGACTTTTGCCAAATGTTCCCCTAACTTTAGGCGCGGAAGTGTTAGTTTGGGGATTAGCGGGATTAGGAACTGGAATTGGCTTAACGGATGCGGGAGGGTTTAATCAACGCCGTCGTTATGCCTTAGCAGGAATTATGGGAATATTGGGTTACAGTGTGGGGGGAGCAAGCGAACAATTGATCCATCAGTTCGGAAATTTAGGGCTTCAAGGAAGGGAATTAGACCTTTTAAATCAACTCCCTTTCGGAATAGCTGCTGCATTAGTAACGTTGGGTTTAGGGTTACGCAGTGAGCAACTTGTTCAGGGACTATTTGTTTTATTAACTGTTACTACCCTATTTTTCGGTTTCACTCAATTTGATCTTCTCCCTCCAGAAATGTTAAAGTTCCCTACGGGAATACAACAGCCTAATTTAGCTCAATTTTGGCAAAGTTTGGGTTTTATGGCATTACTGAGTGGGACAACGGCTTTCTGTTTAGGAATGACTCACTATTTGATTCTTCCTGTATTTCGCTGGTTTAGTCGGTAGTTTCCCTTTTCCGTTGTTGTGTTTGGGCTCTATTAATAGGAATAATTTTGATCAGGAGAAAAAATGACAATAATAGAAGACAATTTCAAAGTTCGCCAAATGACCCTAGATGATCTAAAATTAGCCTTAAGTTGGGGTGCATCTGAAGGTTGGAACCCCGGTATTGATGATGTTGATAGTTTTTATCGTGCTGATGCGGGTGGATTTTTAATTGGGGAATTAAACGGTAAACCCATTAGTTGTATTTCTGTGGTTAGATATAACAGTAATTTTAACTTTATTGGCCTTTATATTGTTAAACCAGAATATCGTCAACAAGGATATGGTTTAAAAACTTGGCAGGAAGCGTTTAAGTTAATTTCGGGTCAAAATGCAGCGTTAGATGCGGTTTTAGCACAAGTTAATACTTATCAAAAATTCGGTTTTAAACCCACTCATTCCCATCTCCGGTATCAAGGGATAATTTCAGGAAAAATATCTCCTGATGTAGTGGATTTAAAAACCATTAATTTTGCTAAACTTTGTGATTATGATCGTCAATATTTTCCGGGTGATCGTCCTAATTTTCTTTCTAAATGGATTAATCAACCCCAGGGACAAGGATATGCTATTCTAAATCAAGATAATTTAGTCGGTTATGGAGTGATTAGAAAAGCAACGGATGGATTTAGAATTGGGCCTGTATTTGCGGAAAATGTAGAAGTTACAGAAAAGTTATTTTTGGCTTTAGCTGGTTATGCAGAAGGAAATCCTATTTACCTCGATGTTCCGAATATTAATAATTCGGGAATTTCCTTAGTTGAACGTTATCAAATGCAATCGATGTTTGAATGTGTTAGAATGTATACTGGTGATCCACCAAATATCAATTGGCAAAATATTTTTGCAGTGACGAGTTTAGAATTAGGGTAAAATTTAAACAAATAAAAGTTAACATCTAAAGAAATAGAAAAGGTCTGATGTCTGATGCGACTGTATTTATGTCATGATTGATAGAATTACTGATAACTGATAACTGATAACTGATAACTGATAACTGATTATGGCAGTTACAACTCAACAATTAATTCAATGGAAACAGCAAGGGCGACGGATCACGGTGTTAACGGCCTATGAATATGCGATCGCTCAATTGCTCGATCAAGCCGGAATTGATATTATATTAGTAGGAGATTCTCTGGCAATGGTTGGGTTAGGATACGACACAACTTTACCCCTAACCTTAGAGGAAATGATTCATCATGCTAAAGCGGTACGACGGGGAGTAAAACAGGCGTTATTAATTGTTGATTTACCCTTTTTAACCTATCAAGAAAGTCCTCAACAAGCGATTCATTCAGCCGGACGAATTCTCAAAGAAACAGGTGCTCAAGGCGTTAAACTAGAGGGGGGATATCCAGCAATGGCAGAAACGGTCAGTCATTTAGTACAAGTTGGAATTCCGGTGATGGGTCACGTTGGGTTAACGCCCCAGTCTGTTCATCAATTTGGCGGTTATCGCAAACAAGGCAAAACATCCGCTCAAGCAGAACGGATTCTCTCAGAAGCGATCGCTTTGGAGCAAGCCGGAGCGTTTACAATTGTGTTAGAACACATTCCCTCGGACTTAGCTCAACAAATTACCCAACAATTAACGATCCCAACAATTGGGATTGGAGCAGGGGTTGATTGTGATGGTCAAGTATTAGTCACCTCCGATATTTTGGGATTATCGGCATGGCAACCCCCCTTTGCCAAAACCTACACCAATTTACAACAAACAATTACCCAAGCCGTTCAACAGTTCTGTACCGAAGTTCAGCAGAGAAAATTTCCCTCTGAAAATAAACCTTAACTGTAGAGACGTTCTCTCGAACATCTCTACAAAGCAAAGGCTTTAGCCTTCGCCACCTTCGCCACCTTCTGGAGAGGCTTCTGGGCTTGGGCTAGAAGTTGCTTCTGGGCTTGGGCTAGAAGTTGCTTCTGGGCTTGGTGAGGTGGCAGGGCTAGAAGTTGCCGCTGGGGTAGGTGAAGTGGCAGGGCTAGAGGTCGCTTCTGGAGCAGGTGAGGTAGCTGGAGTACCGCCTTCTTGAGCGGCTGGGGCACAAGCTCCTAAAGTAGCAGCTAAACCGACGCTGAGAAATAACTGAATGGTTCTCGATTGCATTTTGACACTCCTTGACTACACCAACAAAATTTAAGGTAAGATTAAGCCGTCTTTAAATATACCGTCAACCTGACAAATTTGCACAGTGTTAAGCTTGTTTTGCTGAAATTCGCAGGAAGACAGAGGTACAAAGGCTAGACGTTATCTAATGTTGCGATTCTATCTCCTATGCTGTTCTCGATTGATGATATTTTGACATCAGAGGAATTAAAATTTTTTATTGACAGTCTCAGTCAAGCCAGCTTTATTGATGGCAAGACAACGGCAGGTTGGCACGCCAAAGTCGTTAAGAATAATCAGCAGCTTGACAAGAAAACCCCGGAAGCTGAAGCTTTGCGAGAACAAGTTCAGTGTATTCTGAAAAAAAATGCCCTATTTCAAAGTGCGGTTTTACCAAAAATTATTCATTCGGTTTTAGCCAGTCGCTACGAAGATGGAATGTCCTATGGAACTCATACGGATAATGCCTTGATGGGAGATCAAGAATTTTGGCGGGTTGATGTTTCGTTTACGTTATTTTTAAGTAATCCTGAAACGTACACAGGCGGAGAATTAGTGATTGAAAATAGTGATGAAGAACGCAGCTATAAATTAAAAGCGGGTTCAATGATTGTTTATCCGTCTACAACCTTACACCGAGTTGCACCTGTAACGCAAGGGGTAAGATTAGCGATTGTGGGATGGGTTCAAAGTTTAGTTCGTGACCCTGCAAATCGAGAAATTTTATTTGATTTAGATACGACTCGCCGTTCTATCTTTGCCAAGGACGGGAAAACCATTGAGTTTGATTTGGTTTCTAAAACCTATACCAATTTATTGAGAAGATGGGCAGAATGATTCGCTTTCACCGGAAGCCCTGAAGGGCTTACTACGAGGTTAAGTTTCCGAATCTCCTAATTCTAAATCTAAGGATAACTGTTCAATAGCAGGATCTAAATGGGTTTTTTCCCGCTTGGAGACATAATCAACTAGCTTAACCCAGTCAATTTGATTATCTTTCATAAAATCCCGCATAAATTCTTGTGTCATTTGATTAATTTTACTGGAATAGATAGTTTTAAAAATTTCATCTTTTTTCTGAGCTTCTATATCAATCGGGACAATCATTTGTTGATACAGGCTATCATCTTCTGAAATAAAATTCCAAAAATCTTGACCTGCATATTTATAGTAGGTTTTATCTGGATCTTGATCTGTCTTTAAAGGATTTTTGTCTTTTCCATAGATACAACCATTAACCGCAATAATATCACAAGTTTTCCCTTGGTCTCTCAGCCTAGCTTTAGCTTTCTTAAAGTTATCCTTCATCCGATTAATTTGATCAGAATTACCCCAGTTTATTCCTGATTTAATCCCCACAATATAATAATTCCCTTCTCGCTCAAATTCTAAATCAACACTATTTAATGTTGACTTAAAGCCACTATAAAGAGTTTCGGAGATATAAATGGCAAAGCCTTCTAATAAATGACCAAAGATTGTTTCTTCTTGAGAAGACAGAAAAGCATCAACTATACTTTTCACAAAATCACCAGCTAGTTCAATATTCTTGGCTTTGAATAAATAAGGATTTTTACGCTTGAGAATATCTTTAAGTTTAAGATTATTCAATTTTTCAAATCTTTTATTATAAAAAGGAGTCAAAACCTGATTAATTAGATAATCATTATAAATTTGATAATTTTTTTGACTCATGGTTAAATTTGTTATATTAGCATCAATAGAAAGAAGAGAATCGGTTGAGACAGTTTCGATAACTGAGTCTTGATTTTGAAGATTAAATTCTGTTTTGTCAAGATTAGATAAGGCTAGATTAAAATAGTCTTCTTGAATCTCAATGCCTAAATAACTTCTCCCTAACTCTTTAGCTGCGATACAGGTTGTTCCTGAACCGACAAATGGGTCTAATACCAGATCATTCGGTTCAGTAAATAATTTAATAAACCATGATGGCAAAGACTTAGGGAAAGCAGCACTATGATTTTTATTACCACATTCTGTGGCTAAATGCAACACATTTGCCGGATAAACCCTTGTTTTTCCTAACCAATTTGAGACATTTTTTCCAAAGCCACTCTCGACTTTAGAATTATCTCGAATTTGATCCGTTTCACTCAAATTTTGGAGGCGAGTTTTTGCCCAATCTCCCATAGGAACCATAACTTGTTCTTGATACATTTTAAACTTTTTTTGCTGATTAAATTGTAAACATCGTTCCCACGCATCCCGAAATCGATTTGGCCATTTACCCGGATAACTATTTTTCTTATGCCAAATATATTCTTCAGTCCATAACCAACCTTGTTTTTGCAGTTCTAAAATAAGTTTAATCACATAATTATGTCGTTCACCATTCACAACCTTTTCTTTGATATTTAAAATAAATGTGCCATTTAATTTTAAGACTCTCTTGATTTCAGCCGAAATTGGCAAAAACCAGTTGACATATTCATCGGGATGAATTCCGCCGTAGGTTTTTGAACGACTATCCGCATAAGGTGGGGATGTAACTACTAAATCAACCTGATTATCAGGTATCTGCTTTAATACATTTAAGCAATTACCCAAAATAATTTGATTATTCCAGTTAACGGGGATTTCCTGACTCTTCAATTCTAATTTAGAATACCCAGAATCTCCCGCTATAACATTGAAGGTTTGTAAATGATATTCAGGTTGCACCGAGTCTTGCATATTGATTTTAATTATGCGGATGATTGATTTTATACACTGGAATCAAAGCTAAATTTAATGAATCCACTTTTTTAATTTACCAGAATTGATTCCGTTTGAACACTAAACCCAAAGATTCCTGCTAAATTAAATTCTTTTACATTCTGACTCAAAAATTTTTCTCGGAGTTGGTTCTCTAAAAATAGGCGATTTGCCATATTAAAATATAATCGAGTTACTCAGGAATTACAATAGAATACTTAATCTCAAAAATCTATCTCTGGCAATATGCACATTATTTTATTTTTGTCAATAGCGATTACAAATCTTTATACTCTGTAATAATCTGAAATGTTCTTTGAGGAGGAATCAGTAAGGGGATTTGGGCAGATATTATCCCTAAATTCACGGTAGAATTAGCTAAATTAACAGCAAATTGAGACTTGTAGCCCTTTTCTCCAATTTTTTACAAAAAACAGCCATTCTGAGATCTTGACAAAAATTTTACATCTTCGGTCTCAACCTGTCAACCCCCTGATTTTTCGTAAAAAATTTGAGAATAATTTGCAATAATGGGGTGCTTTACAGTTGGTTACAATCTCTGAATGTTTTAAATTTAAAAATACTCCACCCTTAAACATTGATTTTACTTATCTATAACCCTGGAAGCAGGGGAGATTATACTGTTTAAAAATAATATAGCGCTACGCATTACAGTTAGAACATTTCTAAATCCTGAAACCCTTTCACTTCTTACTGTTCCCTGTTCCCTGTTCCCTGTTCCCTTGCGCTATAGGTTTTGAGAATGCCCGTTTCAAGCTAAAGTAAGAGACGTTGCTCTATTGGTTAGCATGATTGAAGTCGAAAAGTTGTGTAAAACCTACGGTTCTACTGTAGCTCTGCGGGATGTTTCCTTTGCGGTGGAACCGGGGGCAATTTTGGGATTTTTAGGGCCTAATGGGGCGGGAAAAACAACCACCCTGAGAATTTTATCAGCCTATCTTCCGGCAACGAGTGGAACTGCAAGAATTGCCGGGTTTGATGTGCATGAACAATCAATGGATGTGCGACAACGAATTGGATATTTACCCGAAAATCCGCCGTTGTATCCTGATATGACTGTTGAAGGATATTTGCATTTTGTGGCACAGATTAAACAAGTTGTCGCAGGCGATCGCCAAACCAATGTTGAAACAGCAATGGCAAAATGCGGATTATTAGAACGACGAAAATCTTTAATTCGGAAATTATCGAAGGGCTACCGTCAACGGGTCGGAATTGCTCAAGCGATTGTTCATGATCCCCCTGTCATTGTATTAGATGAACCTACCGTTGGCTTAGACCCCCGACAAATTATTGAAGTGCGGAATTTAATTAAAAGTTTAGCGGGAAGTCATACGGTAGTGTTGTCAACGCATATTTTACCGGAAGTTAGTATGACTTGTAGCCAAGTGGCGATTATTAATCGCGGTCAAATTGTGGCAACGGGGACACCGGAAACCCTGATGGAAGAGTTAACAGGGGGGTCGGGATATGAAGTAGAAGTCGAAGGAGAAATCACGGCGGAAACATTGGTCACGTTAAATCAGATATTCGGGGTGAAAGCCGTAGAACAATTAAAAACTTCGGTTGATTCTAATCGCCATTGGTTGCGGTTGAGTTGTGAACCCGATCAAGAACCGGCTCCTGAAATTTTAGCGCGGTTAATAGCATCGGATTTAAACGTGTATGAACTGCGGCGCACTCGTGCGAGTTTAGAAGATGTATTTTTAGAGTTAACAACCCAAAACCCGGCTCCGCAAACCGACTCGGAGTTGATAATAAATACTGAAATAGAAGAAGAGATAACTTCAGAACCTGAGAATCAGGAATCTGAAAGTATAGAAGTGACTGACTCTCCAGCCGAAAACTTAAAATCTGACCAGGAGGATCAATAATTATGTTAATGATTCTGAACAATATTCTGGCAATTTATCGTAAGGAGTTACAGGGATATTTTGCCTCTCCCTTAGCATACTCAATTGCGGGAGTCTTTTGGCTGATTACCGGATACTTTTTTATTGCGCTTTTATTAGGGCCAGAGGGGTTAATTCAGCAAGTTGCTTACCGAGATCAAATGGGAATGACTGACCCGCCGATTGATTTACCCTACGAATTTTTACAAGTCTATTTGCGTTTGATTGGAACGTTATCTTTATTTATATTACCGATGTTGTCGATGGGGTTATATTCGGAAGAACGCAAACGGGGAACTTTGGAACTGTTAGCGACTTCTCCCCTCACAAATTGGGCGGTCGCAACGGGGAAATTATTAGGGGTACTAACGTTTTATTTCACGATGATTTTACCATTGATGGGATTACAAGCCTTAGCCTTGAGTGTTTCTAATCCTCCCCTTTCTCCCGAAGTATTTTTCCTCGCTCATCTAGGATTAATTCTATTTGCGGCGGGGGTTTTATCCTTGGGAATGTTTATTTCTTCCCTAACCGATAGTACAATTTTATCGGCGGTGTTTACCTTTGCTCTAATTTTATTTCTGTGGTTAATTGATTTAATTGGGAGTGGTGTGGGGGGAATTTTAGGAGAAGCCTTAAAACAGTTATCTCTGATTTCCAGTTATACCAATTTTATTCGAGGAATTTTTGATAGTAGTAGTATGGTTATGTTAGCCACTTATATTGTTTTAGGGATATTTCTAACCGCCCAATCTATTGATGCCTTACGTTTCCAACGGTCTTAAGAGGAACTATTAATCCTGATCACTCCTAATTGATTTATAGCAACCGCTCCTGGCAGTTAGGACATAGATTGATACTCAAACCTAGACGGTTAACTCTTTTCCTTCCTGTTCCCTGTTCCCTGTTCCCTGTTCCCTGCTATATGACAAAAACCCAATTTAGAATCAATCGTCAATTCCTTAAACTCCTATTTTGGCTTGGCCCCTGTTTAATCGTGATGGGGTTATCGGCGGGTATTGTTATGGGAAGTTGGGAACCCATCCCCTTAATTTTAATCATTACAGGAGTTGTGGTTTTAGGGTTATGGTTTTTATTTCAAGCTTATTTTAAACCCCAGAATTCCTCTCAAACTCCCTATTGGAGCCGCCGTTCTACCCAAGCGGGAACAAATGCTTTCGCCTCTACGATATCAGTCTTGATTATTTTAGGATTGATTAATTTTATTGCGATTAGAAATAACCTCAGAATTGATTTAACCGAAAATCAACAATTTACTTTATCTCCCCAAACCCAAACCTTAGTCAAAACCTTCAAACAACCTGTGAAAGTTTGGGTTTTTGACCGAGGAGAAAATCCTCAAACCCAAGAATTATTAGCGGACTATGAACGCATTGGGGGTCAAAATTTTCAATATGAATTTGTAGACCCCCAAGCTAAACCGGGAGTCGCTCAACAATTTGGGGTAAAAGAATTTGGAGAAGTTTATTTAGAGTTGGGAGACAAACGACAACGGCTGCGGAAAGAATCGTTAGAACCGTTAACGGAATTAAAACTAACGAATAATCTGCAACAGTTAGTCAGTAACCGCGCCCCCAAAGTGTATTTTCTGCAAGGTCATGGAGAACGGCCTTTAAACGAAGGACAAGGAGGATTATCAGAAGCGTTAAAGAGTTTAAAAGAAAAGAACTTTATCGCAGAACCGTTGAATTTAGCAGAACAAACGGCTGTTCCAACGGATGCAGATGTAATTATTGTTGCTAGTCCTCAACGTAAATTGTTTGAGGGGGAAGTTAAAGCTATAGAAACCTATTTAGAGCAAGGAGGTGGGGTTCTATTCCTATTAGACCCGCAAACAAATCATGGTTTAGATAATTTATTAGAAAAATGGGGAATAAAAGTTGATACTCGTCTGGCTATTGATGGGTCAGGAAGTGGCCGTTTAGTGGGGTTAGGGCCGACAGTTCCGATTGTGCGAGAATATGGTCAACATCCAATTACTCAAGATTTTGGTAATGGAATTTCAATTTATCCCTATTCCAGTCCCGTTGAAAGTCGCACCCTGGATGGGATAACCGAAAGTCCGTTAATTTGGACAAATGATCAAACCTGGGCGGAAAGTGACCTCAAAAGTCCTGAACTTCAGCTTAACCCCGGCGTAGACCGACAGGGCCCCCTCTCCTTGGGGGTAGCGTTAGCTCGCACGGGGAAAACAGCCGAGAATTCAGATAATAAACCCTCACCGACCCCAGAGAAACCGGAAGCCCGGTTAGTGGTATTTGGAAATTCACAATTTGCCACTAATGGATGGTTTGGTCAACAATTGAATGGAGATGTGTTTCTCAATTCTGTCAGTTGGTTGAGTCATTCTGACCAAGAAACTTTATCTATTCGTCCTAAATTACCCACCAGTCGCCGCCTAGCAATTACTCCAACTTTAGGACAAACTCTCAGTTGGTTAGGGTTAGTGGTTTTACCTCTATTTGGGTTTGGAATGGCTGTGTTTTTATGGTGGAAAAGGAGGTAATTGTTGACGGTTGACGGTTGACAGTTGACAGTTGACAGTTGACAGTTGACGGGCGGGTTTATTAAGAAGAATTACGAATTTATAATTCGTAATTCGTAATTCGTAATTTAACTACAGTTTATGAAATTTCAACGTTCAACCTTAATTTTAATGAGTTTAGCCTTGGGTTTGGCGGGGTTTGTTTATGTGTTTGAAATTCAGGGAAAAACACAACAGCAAGAAATTCAAGCCAAACAACAGCAAATTTTCTCCTTTGGTAAGGATGAGATTCAATCTTTTACGGTGACAACTCCTCAACAAACGATTACAGTGGAACGAGTAACTAATGCGGATGAGTTAAAACAATCTCCTTGGAAAATTATAGCACCAACGCCATTTTTAGCAAATCCGGCTTCGGTGGATTATCTGTTGATGGAATTATTGAAAAATCAAAGTATTCCCTCTGATCCTAATTCGGGAATTCAGAAGTTAACCGTTTCACTGGATAAACTTAAGGATTATGGGTTAGATACGGTAACGGATAAAATAGAAGTCAAACTCAAAAATAATACAACTTATCAATTACGCTTCGGGAAAAAAGATTTTCGCGGAGAGTCTTTATATGCTCAAATTAACTCCCCCCAACCCTCAGCAAAAGAGGTGACGGTTTTAGTCATTTCTGGTGATATTTTATCCGCGATGAACCGTCCTCTGGAGGAGTGGAAACTTCCCCCAGAACCTCCCGAACAGCCTAAACAAACTCCAACTCCAACTCCATCAGCAACACCCTAATAATTAGCTGAAAGCTATAGCTCTACGCACTCTTAGAATAATGAATTGGCTCACAACCCTAATTAGCTAGAGTTATTAGATAGCGATCGCTTGCTGATTTCAAGTATAGCCTATGTTAAAATAGAACTTAATTATAAAAAAAATCAACTTTAAACACCGTGAATTTAGAACCTGAAACCTTTTCAGTGGAAGTCGCCAGTCGATTTGCTCAGTTTGGCTTACAATGTGTTTTTCAAGAATATCCTCATGTTCATTGCTACTGGTTAGAAAGTGATGCCGATTTAATTCCCCATCGACAACTAAATCCTGCCTTTTATGGCTGTTTAGATTGGCATTCTGCGGTTCATAATCATTGGATGTTAACTCGGTTAATTCGCTACTTTCCAGAAGCCGATTTTGTCTCCTCTGCTAGGGAAATTTTTAATCAAAATCTCACCCCTAAAAATATTAAGGCTGAAACGAAATTCTTACAATCTCAACCTCGATTTGAATGTCCCTATGGGTTAGCTTGGTTCTTACAATTGATGGCAGAACTCACGGAATGGGAAGATGAACAAGCTCAAGACTTATTAGAAGATTTACACCCCTTACAAACCATTGTTATCAATAATCTCCACAACTGGTTATTAACACTATCCTATCCTAATCGTACAGGATTACACAATCAAACCGCTTTTGCTTTAGGATTAATTTGGGATTGGGCAAAAATTACTCATTATCAACAGTTATTAGATGAAATTGAATATAAAGCTCGAAAATTTTATCATCAGGATTACAATTATTCTCTCCATTGTGAACCCTTGGGTTATGATTTTCTCTCCCCTTGTTTAGCAGAAGCTGATTTAATGCGACGGGTGCTTCCGGCGTCTGAATTTGCAGAATGGTTAACTATTTTTTTACCCAAACTTCCTCAAGAATTTAAAATTGATGGGTTTCATCCAATTACAGTTAATAATCCTGAAGATTACGGACAATCGCATTTTGATGGGTTAAACTTGAGTCGGGCGTGGATGTTAGACGGGATTATCTCAGGTTTATCTCCAGGGGATAACCGAATTCCCGCCTTAGAAGTGGTGGCAAATCTTCATCGCCAAGTGGGTTTAAATCCTGTGTCGGGCAATTTTTATGGAGGAAGTCATTGGTTAGGAAGTTTTGCTGTTTATTTAGGAACAAAACGAGGACTAACTCTCAAAAATTATTGACAATTCTGATTTTACTAGACTCATTAAATCTTATGTGCCATGACTGAACTTAGACAGAATCTAATTACAAGAGATTGGGTGATTATTGCGACTGAACGAGCTAAACGACCTGATGAATTTTCTAAGATTGAAACATCGCTTATTCCTATTCCTCATTATCGTTCTAATTGCCCTTTTTGTCCAGGAAATGAACTGTTAACCGGAGGTCGAGAACTGTTACGGTTATCGGATGATTTAGAATGGCGAGTCCGTGTTGTTTCTAATAAATATCCCGCCTTATCTCCTGAAGGTGAACGAGTCCGAGAAACCGAAGGTATTTTTAGAGCTTTATCAGGGTTTGGATTTCATGAAGTTGTCATTGAACACCCTCGCCATGATTTAACAATGGCATTAATGAACGTCCAAGATTTAGCAAATATTATTCGTGTGTATCGCAAACGTTATATTGATATTCGCCAAGATTCTCGCGTGGAAACTGTTATTATCTTTAAAAATCATGGTCGAGGTGCAGGAACTTCTTTAGAACATCCTCACTCACAAATTGCCGCCATTCCCATTGTTCCCTATCAATGGCGTGACCGCGCACGGGAAGCGATTCGCTATTATGATGATACCGGAGAATGTATTTTTTGTCGAACTTTAGCAGAGGAATTGCAAGCAAAAGAACGCATTATTTTTACCAGTGAACATTTTGTTGCTTTTATTCCTTATGCGGCTCTTTCCCCCTTCCATACTTGGATTTTTCCCCGTCGTCATACTTCCTCCTTTGATGAAATTACCGAAGTAGAAATTTTAGATTTAGCTAAAACCTTAAAAACTGTCCTCGCCAAACTTTACTATGGGTTAAATAATCCCGATTATAACTATACAATTCGTTCCATTCCCACCGCAGAACAACGCACTGATTATTCCCATTGGTATATTGCTTTAATTCCCAGAGTCTCTTTATCCGCCGGGTTTGAACTGGGAAGTGGAATGTATATTAATACGGCTTTACCGGAAGAAAGTGCTGAATTTTTACGTTCAATTGAAATTCCTCCTGATTCTAGTTTAGACAAACATTAAAGTTTATTTTCCACAAACGCTTAATTTTCCAGCCTTCCAAATTTAAAATTAACTCTATAATAAGATAGAAAAAATCCCAGGTTATAGGTCTATAGATAGAAGCTTAATTTCCCTCTTTTCATAGAGGCTTTTTCAAAAAATAGGTGCTAAATTATAAAAATAAAGTTTTAAAAAAGGCTGTATTCCCTTAACCCGGAATACTCTTTAACTATCCCACAGACAGGGAGGTCAGCATGACTCATAAAGTGAATTGTCCCTATAAAGATAACGAAAGTCTTCAGAAACTTCCTTGCGACTTTCTTCCCCATCCCTACAACAAAAATGTGATGTTTTGTCAAACCTGTGGGGGGAATGAATATGATATTCGAGACATTGGAGAAAAACCAGTTACTCTTAAACAGAAATCTTCAGAAGATTCATTCTGGCCATTGATGGGCGTTATTCTTGTGTTATTAATTGGATTAATTCGGGTGGCGAGTCAACCCCAAGCCATTGAGACAAATCTCAATCCCCCACCTATCGAACAAAGTCGTTTATAGCTTAATTTCTAGCAGTAGAGGTGATTAAAATCATCTCTACCTTTTGTTAATTAGAAGAGGCAATTTCCGCTAATTCTAACCACCGTTCTGTAGCATTATCAATCTCTTGGGTAATCATTTCTACCTGGTGATGTAAGTCTTGAACTTTAGACACCGCCCCCGGAGGTGCGTAATATAATTGTTGTTCTAAGTCGATTTTCTTCGCTTCTAACTCAGCAATTTTTGTCTCTAACTTTTCATATTCTCGCCGTTCTTTAGACGATAATTTCCGTTGTCCGCTTTTATCCCAAGAATACCGTTGAGACTTATCCGAATCTATACCCAAAGCAGTGGTTTTTTCTTCGGCTTTCACCGTTTGACGACTTAACTCTAACTCCTCCGCTTTTTTATAATCTAAATAAACCGAATAATTCCCCGGATATTGTCGTAAAACTCCCCCAGCTTCAAAGGAAAAAATCGTTTCTACTGTCCGGTCTAAAAAATAGCGGTCATGGGAAACTACAATTACACAACCATTAAAATCCTCTAAATAATCTTCTAAAACCGATAGGGTTTGTACATCTAAATCATTGGTCGGTTCATCTAAAATCAATACATTGGGCGCACTCATTAATACTCGTAATAAAAATAACCGTCGTTTTTCGCCTCCTGAAAGTTTATTTAAGGGCGCATATTGTTGATTAGGAGGAAACAAAAACCGTTCTAACATTTGAGAGGCGGTAATCTGGGTTCCATCTGCTGTTTTAACATATTCTGCCACTTCTTTTAAATAATCAATCACACGCTGATTTTCATTCATCGCCGCTAACAAATCTTCTGAATGTTGGTCAAAATAACCGATATGAATGGTTGACCCAATTTCTAATAATCCTGAATCCGGTTGAATTCGACCTGTAATCATATCCAATAAAGTTGATTTACCGACCCCATTTCCCCCAATAATTCCTAAACGGTCATCGGGATTAAAACTGTAGGTGAAATCTTGAATTAAAACCCGATTATCATAAGATTTAGACACCTGATTTAATTCAATAACTTTCTTCCCAATACGACGACCTGGAGTTGAAATTTCAACTTTTCCCTGGAGTTGTTTAAACTCTAGGTCTTGCATCCCTTCAACCCTTTGAATTCGGGCTTTTTGTTTTGTACTTCTCGCCTTTGGCCCTCGTCTTAACCATTCTAATTCTCGACGCAAAACCCCGCGATGTTTGCGCTGTTGACTAACAGCAATATCCTCCGCTTCCGCTTTCTTTTCTAAATAATAAGAATAATTTCCAGAATATGTAAATAAATCCCCTCGGTCTAATTCTACAATCCGATTTGTTACTTGGTCTAAAAAATAGCGGTCATGGGTAATTAATAATAAAGCTCCGCGATAATTTTTTAAATAATCTTGTAACCATTCAACGGACATTGCATCTAAATGGTTCGTGGGTTCATCCATTAATAAAACATCGGGTTCAACTAATAACGCCGTTGCTAAAGCAATTCGTTTGCGATATCCCCCAGATAACTGTCGAATCGGAGTATCAAAATCTTCAATTCCTAATTTTGTTAAAATAATTTTAGCCCGGTTTTCCAATTCCCAAGCATTGGTCGCATCCATTCTTTGAGTCACCTGGGAAAATCGGGTTAACAGTTGGGAATCTTCAGGATGTTTTGCTAATTTGTGGGAAAGGTCTTCATACTCTTGAATTAAGTGCATTTGTTCGCCACTATCAGCAAAAATTTGTTCTAAAACAGTACGATTTTCATCTAAATTAGGTTGTTGGGGTAAATAGATCACTTTTGCTCTGGGATTAACCCACAGTTGTCCAGCATCAATAGATTCCTGTCCCGCAATCATTTTTAATAAGGTCGATTTTCCCGACCCATTAATGCCAATTAAACCTACTTTATCCGCCGCATCTAAACTAAAAGAGGCTTCTCGCAAAATTTCTTTAGTTCCAAATTCTTTTTGAACGGATTGTAATGTAAAAATAGACATGATTTTTAAGAGTTTTAAAATAGATGAATTCAGCAGACTCAATTAATTAACAGAAATCTAGTATAATTATACTATGAAATAGTCGAACTGAAACGGATCACAATAGGTGAAGTATGACACCCACAAGTTTACTGTCTCGAATTTCCATTGATCCTAACATTTGTTTTGGAAAACCCTGCATTCGGGGTCATCGAATTTGGGTTTCTCTCATCTTAGATTTTTTAGCCAGTGGAGTTACCCTTGAATCCCTCTTAGAGGAGTACCCTGGAATAGAACGTGAAGATATTCTAGCTTGTATTGCTTATGGCGCTGAAATGTCGCGTGATTGTTATGTGGAAATTCCGGTTAGAACTCGCTAATTAGTCGTAAAATGAAAACAAAACTTGATGAAAACTTAGGTAATATTCGTGTTGTAGCACGCTTACGTTTAGGAGGTCATGATGTTGAAACCGTCAGAAGTCAAAATCTGAGTTCAACGGATGATTTAAGCTTAATTGAAATTTGCCATCTTGAAGAAAGATGTTTAATTACTTTGGATAGAGGGTTTAGCAATTCTTTCCGCTATAATCCCTCTAATTATTCAGGAATTGTGGTTATCCGTTTACCTTCTCAACCTACCCCACAAGATTTGGATAAGGCAATTGATACCCTAATTAGCGGGTTAGAGGAAGCAGAATTAGAAGGTAAATTATGGATAATCCAAAAAAACAAAATTTGGGAATATCAACCCTCACAAGAGTCTGAACCCTAACGGTTATTCATAACTCATTTCTGCCAGATTTCCTAAATTGAATAAAAACGGAACCATGCTTTTATTATCTCCATTCATAATTAACACTTTTGGCATTTGAGAACCTCCCTGTTTCCAGGCTTCAATCGCTTCTTTTTGTAAGACTAATTGCCCTCCCGTTGCTTTCAAAGTTTCTGCTAATAAACGTTGTGCTTCCGCCGCTCCTTTTGCCCGATTAATATCAGCTTGAGCTTGTTGTTCTGCTTCCTGGGCAATATAAACCGCCCGTTTTGATCTTTGTTCAGCAATTTGTTTTTCTTCAACTGCCTTAGCAAATTCAGGAGAAAATGACAAATCAACTACACTGGTATCTAATACAATAATTCCATATTTATCTAATCGTTCATTTAGGGCTTGATCAAAATCTGATTTCAATAATTCCCGTTGAGTAATTGCTTCTTCAATCGTTCGTTTTGCTGCGGCAATTTTAAAAGATTCTTGGGTTTGGGGAGCAACTACTTTAGAAACAACATTTTGTAACGTTCCCTGTTCTCGTCTAATTCTAACTACTTGTATCGGGTCAAGCCTAAAGTTAATGGCAAAACTGGCTGATAATTGTTGTAAATCTTTAGTAGAACTTTGGGCGGGAACTTCAAATTTCTGCACCGTTAAATCATAAATGTCAACATTAGAAACTAAAGGGGGCTTAAAATGAATTCCTTCTAATAATACCCCATCCTTAGCTTTTCCTAAAATACTCAATACTCCCGCTTGGCCAGGGTTAACAATCACAAAGGAATTGACTGAAATCAATGCCACTATTGCTAAGGCAATTCCTAAAATAATACCTGTTAAACCTGCTTGAGGTTCTGCTCTTTTCATAAGGTTCACTCCAATTGATAAACTCATTATAGCGGGATTTACCCAATATGAACTATAACAAGTCATTTTTTAGAGTTAATCATCTTGATCAGGATCGTTTACAAAATTTTCGTTGTCGGGTTTCTTCTAAATCCTGCCAATCATAACCATAATGACTAAACGCATTAATTTGAGGAATTGTTGCAGAAATATTAACCATTTGTTGTTCTAAAGAAGGGCGATTTTTGATCGATTTTCCCCAGTCTCCTGCTAAGGCTGGGATAACTTGAGTTCCTGGGAGAGCTTGCTGAATCACTTGCTGCACTTGCGCCGTAATACAGTTAACTTGACCACAAACCGCATAGGACATTGGATGCCATTCAATTGATGAGGAAAATTGATCCCAAGGCTGCATTCTGGAGTCAAAACCCATCCCTCCTATTTTACGATTTGCTTCAGGAAAAAACACTGCTCCCGCAGGAATTCCTTGGCGTTGAATAGGTTGGGTTGCTAGGGCTAAAAAATCTAAAACCCCCTGTCTGGCATGGGCAACACTGAGCCGCCATAATTGTAATTGTAGGGTTTCTCCCATTTTGGGAATAGAGGCTAAGGTTTTCCATTGTTTCTCATCTGGCCAATAGGGTTTATCCTTTTCATCGGGATGCTTTTCATTCACAGCTTTAACATCATTTTCAGTAATAAATCCTTGCTGTATAAAACGCTGCATTAAGTCTTTCCCTTTTTGACTACTAGCCCGATTTAAAAAGGCTTGTTGAGAGGCTTCTCCATAAATCCATAAATCTTTAACTTTGGTAGCAACGGACTCTCCTCCTAACCCTTTAGGATAGCGAACATAATCAAATAAAACGCCATCTGGACGACGTTGTAAGATAGTATTTAATAAGGTTAAATAATCTTGTCTAGCAGTGGGGTGATAGGGATCAACAAATCCTTGATTGACGAAACTTTCCCCATATTCGTCTATTTTCGTTTGGTCAATAACTGCGGTTGTGGTGGTTTCTCCCTTACCATTGCGCGCCAAAACTGAATTTTTATCAGGTTTTAAGGTATAGGTATAACCATAATTTAACATAAACATCCAAGCATAAACTTTTAAGCCCCGTTGTCTACCTTTTTGGATGGTTTCTGCTAATAAATCTTGGTTTTCCATTCCAGGCGATCGCATTGCCGATGGCCAAGCAGTAGGATTTTTCCCAGAAGGTAATAAGACTTGACCATCATAAAATACTTCTAAATAAACCTTGTTATATCCTCGATTAATAATATTATCTAAAATCCGATCAATTTCTCCGGGTCGAGTATCACAGGGATATAATCTTAACCAAATGGCTTGATTTTTAGGGTTAATTCGTTGACGACATTGATTGATTTGTTGGGCGTGTTGAGTTAAAATAGTATTATAGTTTTTTATCCCTTCAGGATTTCCGGTTAAGGCAGTTTGTCGTAAACTTTCTTTTTGTGCGATCGCTTGCGGAGATAATTTACAATAGGCTAAGGTTTGAGAACGGGCTAAGGAAACTAATAGCAAGGGATTCAAGGAAAAACCTATCAAACAACTGAATAAGAAGCTAGAAAAACGGCGTTGATGAATCATTAAACCAAACATAAATTCTTACAGGATTTCATTATATTAAATGATTCACAACATCCTCAAAGACATCCGTAGGAAAAAAGGGTGTTGAGGGTTGACTTTTGACTAATAACTGATAACTGATAACTGATAACTGATAACTGATAACTGATTACGCTCCTCGGTTAACAGCCATTTCCACTTGTTTAAATTCCTGCGCCAAACGTTGTTTTAACTTATCAGGGATAGGACGGTTGGGGTAGGAGCTATAATGACCTGCTAAGGCATCGAGGGCCGTTCGCATCGTGGTAAAGGAACTCAGGGAGGTCACCGAACTATCCCGACGGTAACGGGCAATAAATTCGTTAATCACCTCACGCGCTTGGCCTTGGGCTTCTGCTTTGTCCGGCGCATCTTCAGGTAACATAATCGCGGTTCTTAAGCTATCGACAACGGCTAAAGTATCTTGAGGATAATTACCTGTCAACATTCCAGTGGTAGTCCCACTGCATCCGACTAAAGTAATGGCAGCTACAAGAACAAGAGCTAACAGGCGAGAAATGTATTTTTTCATGATCTTGATGAGAACTGGCATTAAAAATTATAGTCAAAATCAGGATCTATCCCCAGACCAAAATAGATTTTTATTCATTTCTGCCTATTTCCCGTTAACAATGGGGGATGATTATTACAAATAGGGCTTTAAAAAAGTTTCAACTTCTGTTAAGGTGGGTTGGGCAGCAATAGCACCGGGTTTTGTTGTCGTTAAGGCCCCGACTGCACTGGCAAATCTCACAATTTCTTCAGCTATTTTAGCATAATTAATCGATTCTAATCCTAATGTACAGAATTGATCAAGAATTCCGGCGGTAAATCCATCTCCGGCTCCGGTTGTATCTGCTACATTCACAGAAAATGCGGGTATTCTTCCTGAATTTCCTGCCAAATAATAGGCACAACCTTGTTCTCCGGCGGTGATAAATACCCCTTGAATTTGTAACTGTTGAGCGATCGCTTCTGGTTCTATCGTATTAAATAATAATTCTGCTTCTTCATTGGTTAATTTCAGAAAATCAGCATTTTGAACAATATTTAAAATCAGTTCAATTGCCTGATCAGGATTTTCCCAAAACACGGGTCGCCAGTTAATATCAATAAAAATTTTAACCTGATAATTTTTTGCCAACTGAATAGCTTTTAAAATCGCTTGTTGACTTTCTGGATACGCTAATTCTAAGGTTCCTAAAACTAAATATTCTGCGGTTTTAAATAAATTCTCTGGAAGTTGTTCAGCTTGTAAATAGGTATCGGCAAATTCCCTTGTATCTCTATCTCCAAATCCAGCAAAACTGCGATCGCCCCCTTCATCTCTAACCACATAAACAATTCGAGTCGGTGCGCTAGAATGACGTTGAACTCCTGTAATATTAACCCCAGTTTTCGTTAATAATTCCACTAATTGATCTCCGGGTGTATCTTCCCCAATACATCCCATAAACGCCGTCGGAATTCCTAATTTAACTAATCCACAAGCGGTATTAGCGGGGGCACCTCCGGGGTAATCTGTCCACAATTTAACCTGTTCTAACGGTTGTCCTAATTCATTCGATAACCGATCAAACAACATTTCACCCATACAAATCACTTGAGGATTATTCATAATTTTCCACAATAATAAACATTCTAAACTATCGTAGGGTGCGTAAGCAACGCGCACGCACCATAAACCCCATCTGGCATTTTCCGATTAAGATCAGAAACCAGGTTTCTAGACCAATATTTTTCTATTGTCATACTAAGTGTAACAAAGTGAAGCGAAGTATCTTAGAGATATTGGTTTCTTGCAGATTAGTATTTGATAGATTCTTCATTTCGCTAACGCTGCATTCAGAATGACAGGAACAAGTTTTAGAATCTTTTCTATTGTCATACTGAGCTAACGCTCCATTCAGAATTACAGAAACAAGTTTACCTAGCAATACTTTACATTGATTTAGGCCCACCTGCTCCACACCAATTAAAATCAGGATTGAAGTTGTCACTTGACAATTTGAGTACAATAAACTATAGTTTATACAAACTCAAAGTTTTATGTCTAAAAAAAACATCCTAACCCAGATATTGAAAAAGCCTTGAAGTATGCTAAACAAAATGGATGGCGTATTGAAGTGGGTGGATCTCATGCTTGGGGAAAAATTTACTGTCCTTATAATAACAACGATTGTCGCTGTGGAGAATTTTGTATTGTCAGTGTTTGGAGTACCCCTAGCAATGCAGGCAATCATGCTAAACAAATCCGTCGTGTGATTGATAACTGCACCGTTCATCATCAAGCACAAGAGGAAGAGGAAAATTAAAAAATGCTAGAATATGATTTTATTTTAAACTTTAATCTTCCCGATACTCAGGTCAATGTCTGTAATTATTTAGAGACTTTAGCAACAGAAGGTTGTGATGATGCCTTAATTGGAATTGGGAAAAAAGGAAGAATTGCTCTCAATTTTATACGAAAATCACCATCAGCAACAGAAGCGGTTTATAGCGCAATTCGAGATGTAAAACGGGCTATTCCCCAGGCAGTTTTAACTGAAGTTAGCCCGGATTTTGTTAGTTTAACCGATGTTGCTAAATTGCTCGGATGTACCCGGCAAAATATTCGTAATTTGATGAGCAAGGATGAACTAAAATCTCCAAAACCTATCTATGGGGGAACTCCTTCGATCTGGCACTTATCAGATATATTGAACTGGTTATATGAGGAGAAAAATTATCGAAATAGAATTGAGCCGAATTTATTAGAATTATCTAAGGTTAATAAAGATTTTAATATTGCTAGGGAGTGGGAAACAGTTGATTCTGAACAAAAGCAAAAAATGATTGATTTTTTTAGCCAAATTTCTGCTTAATTGCTCATTTCTTTTTTCTTGTTGCTAAGTTCTACCTAGCAATACTCTAATCAGGCTCCGCCTGCTGTTTATCGGAGGCAGAGCCTCCTGAACAAGGTTCCCAGGTTCTACCTGGGAACTAGGGAGAAACGTCTCTACAGTCATTAAAATTGCTAAGTTATACCGAGAGAAATGTCTTTACAGAATTCGTTATGTCTACGAAAGTAATGCTGCTTTCTTTTGCTCAAATTCTTCTGACGTGATAATGCCTGCATTTTTGGCATTTTCTAGTTGCTTTAGTTTTTCAGCAAAGGTAATCTCTTTCTGAATTTGGGCAGCTTTACGATCAAACTCCTCTTGACTCAAAATTCCCGACGCCAAAGCTGCTCGAAGTTGAGACAGTTTACTATCCAGTTCGGCATGGGATGACTGAGCCATTAATTCAGCTTTTTTGTTTTCATACTCATCCTGACTTAAAATACCAGTTTCCAAAGCCTTTCTGAGCTTTAGCAATTTCTCATTTAGATCACTATTCTTTTGGGTATCCTGAGCTTTATTTTCGATTTCTATTTTTTTTGCTTGATAGGCTACTTCATCAATAAAACCCTGGTCGAAAGCATCTTTTAGCTGCTTCAGCTTTTCTTGTATAGATTCTTTCTCTTTTAAAATTGTAACTTCTCGTTCAGATTTTATCTGTGCTTTAAAGATGATCTGTTCTTCTATAAATTTCCAGATATCTCCTTCTATCTTTTTAGCCCATCCCGTTGCTAATCCGCTCCCAATAATACTAACACCTCCAGTCAGCACGGCGGCAACTCCACCAGCCACTAAGTTGCTAGCCCATTCTCCCGTTCCGACTTCAACAGAAAAGTCATTTGGCTGTCCCAAAATCAAAATCGTAAAAGCTCTAGATGCTCCGACTGCTTTTCTCCAGCCTTCTGTTTTCTGAGCCTGTAAGCACCAAGAGCCTTCAGCTTTATTTGATTGGACTTCATATCCTTGATCTAAAAACCAGGATTCGATCTGTTTATTTAAGACATCTAGATCGCAGTTTTTATCTCGATAGGTTTTCTTTGTCATAATTTAACATCCTCTCGATCTACTGGGGTTAATTCCTCATATCTTCAACAATGATACCCTAAATGATATTACAGTGCTACACATTTCCTAACTTTAATGCTTTATTGTTGCCAGATTCTACCTAGCCATGCCTTTTAGCAGACTCTACCTGCTGTTAACGGGAGGCAGAGCCTCCCTGAGTGGGTTCCCAGGTAGAACCAGGGAACCAGAGGAAATTAAACAATATAAGGAGAATCAATCGCTTGCGCCCGATTAACAGCCACTAACGTTTGATAGAAAATCGCCGCAATTTCCGCACGGGTGACATCTCTTAACGGATTAAATACCTCTTTTTTCGGGTAATTAACAACCATATTTAATTCCGTTGCTGTAATCATGGCATTAACAGCAAAAGCCGGAATTTGAGCACGGTCAGTATAAACACTTAAACTATTCGAGGTTCCCCCGGTTAATTTCAACCCATTCACTAAAGAAACAATCCCTTGAGACCGAGTTAAATTTTGATTGGGTCGGAAGGTTTTATCAGGATAACCTGATAGAAAACCCCCCCGATTTGCCTTATCAATGGCTTCTTTCCCCCAAAAATCCGCCGGAACATCGGTAAAGGCGATGGCTTCTCGAATAGGGGTGAGTGTAAACGCTTTCATTAACATCGCGGCGTGTTGGGCGCGAGTTAAGGTCGCATCGGGTTTAAATGAGCCATCGGGGAACCCGCTAATAATTCCCATCTCTGCTAACCGTTCAATAAATGCTCTCGCCCAATGAGAACCAATATCGCTGAATTTTGCCCCCCCAGGAACCGGAGTCGGTGTGGGACTGGAGCCAGGAGTTGGGGTTGGGGTGGGGGAGGGAGTCGGACTTTCATTGGCGCTAAATTCAATACTTCCTAATGTCCGAGTCGGGTTAATTTGATTTCCCACTGAAACTAAGGTGAATTTACTGGCATTTTGCACATCATATTTGCCATTATCAACAAACACATTCCCGCCATTATCTTGAGGGTTGCCCATATCCGGGGTAGAATCAGCAATTACGGTTAATCCATCTTGGAGATTCTTCTTAACTTGATTTTTCCGTAATACAGGTTTAGATTGTCCTGATAACACCAGACCAGAACGGTTTTCTAAAATTTCGTTTTCAATAATTAATGGGGCGGCAGAGGCTTGCACGGCGATCGCATATCCGGTATTTTGGAATTTATTCCCCCGAATTTCTCCTTTCGCATTTCCCGCTAAAGCGATACCATTGCCAACATTTTCAATAAAATCACTATTCAGCACCGCAGGAATAGCTGTTCCCGTTGCAAATAACCCTTCTCGTTTAGATTTTGATAAAGTACAACTGGCAACGGTACAATAAACGGATTCAGCCCAGATTCCTGTTCCTCGCGTTTGCTGATTGGTGATACTCAAACCCTTGACCGTCGAGTTATTTTGCATCAAAATCGTAATATTCTGAGACGCTGCACTGGGACTGGTAAACGTACCACTCCCCACAATCATTACATCTTTGCCTTTTGTGGCTTCGTTCCCGACGATTGTAACTCCCGATGGCACAATGAAGGGAAATACTTCCCCACTGGCTGCGTTATAGCTTCCTGGGGCGACTTGAATCAGGGTTCCTGATTGGGCACGACTAATCGCTTTAGCAATGGTTTTCAAGGGGTCAGATTGACCACCTGTGGCGGAATCATTGCCTGTGGCAGAATTAACAAATAAGGTAGCAGATGCAGCCATCGGTACAGTTTGAGTCACGACTTGTAGAGTTCCTTTAACGCGAGTAGGACTAATAATATTTCCAAAAGAAGTTAAGCTGGCAGTTCCGGCATTTTGAATATCAAAACCGCCATTATTGCGAATTGTATTTCCCCCTGGAGTTTGTACTGTTCCTAAGTCGGGTGTGGCTTGATTCATAATCACAACCCCATCGCCGCTATTGCGTTCAATGAGGTTTTGACGCAGAATGGGTTTAGCGTGATCGGCAATTAATAATCCAGAACGATTTTCTACAATAGCATTATCTCGAATTAAGGGAGCCGCTTGATCTTTAATGGAAAGACCATATCCGGTATTTTGAAAGGTATTGCCTTGAATTTCTCCTTTGATTTCCCCTTCAATAGAAACCCCATACCCTTCATTTTGAATAAAAATACTATTGAGAATTTGAGGATTTCCTGCACCGACGGCATAAACCCCTTCTCGTTTGCATCGGGTTAACGTACAGTTAGCAATAATCGGAGATTGAGATTCAATCCAAATGCCTGTTCCTCTGGTTTGAATATTGGTGACGGTGACGCCTCGCAATTGGGCGTTATTTTGCATCAAAATAGTAATATTTTGACTGGCCGCACTGGGACTGGTATAAAGTCCATTGCCTTCGATTAAAATCCCACTGCCTTTCCCTGATTCATTGCCAATAACAATTACCCCAGAAGGCACATTCAGAGGGAACGCTTCACCACTGAAACTGTTATAAGTGCCCGCTTCGAGGTAAATCGTTGTTCCCGACTGGGCTTGAGACAGGGCTTTTTTTAAGGTTTTAAAGGGGGAATTTGACTCCCCGGAACTGAAATCGTTTCCAGTGGCGGGGTTAACGTAAAGAGTTACCATAGTTGTGTTAATGATTAAACCATTTGCACTTGATTCTAAACTTCAGTTACAGTTACCGGGTTAGGGATTCGGTCAAAAAACCGGAAAAACTTAATTTATTTTAATATTGTTCTGTTGGTTACAGTCTTAGAGGGTTTTAACCTTTACGGGTTTGAGGCTGAAGATGGGCATAGCCCATCCTACTTTGGGTTAACTGTTATAGCTACGATTTCGCCATTTAGACAGTTGAGATTCTCCAAAGGAAGCTAACCCTTGCAATTCTACAACCCGTTTTTGCAAAACGTTAATTAAATTATCTTGTTCTTGCAAATAGTTTTTGAGGGCATCATAATTAACCGTTGGATTCGTGGTTTCTTGCTGTTGTATTTTAGTCGAAACTAAATCCGCTAATTTTTGTTCCAGTGTCGCCAGTTGAGTTCTTTGGTTTGTACAAAGATATTCTAACTGCTTATAAGTTTCCGCCGGAATACTGTGAGCTAATTTTGCTTCTAATTCGGTAATCTTCTCCTGTTTCATTTGGAGTTGAGCTAGAGAACTATTGCTTTCATGGATTTCTTTTTCCAGAGCTTCAATCTGCTGATTTAATTGCCCTTTGGTGTTTCGTTCCTGTTCTAACTCCTGTTGCAAGGCTTGGTGAGTTTCTGCTGGAATAGCGGCGGCTAATTGTTGCTCTAATTCTGAAATTCGAGTTAATTGAGTTTCTAATTGAGTGATCGTTGATTGTTGTTTTTCAGAGGCTTTTTGTAAAGCCTTATACGTTTTTGAGTCAACCGTTTGTGTTACTTTTTGTTTGAGTTGAGCTTGTAAATCAGCAACAGTTTGTTTTAGCTGTTCTGCTTCTTGTTTTAAGGCTTCGTAGGTTGCAGAAGTAACGGTTTGTGCCAGTTGAGCTTCTAACTCCGATACCCTAGCGAGTTGTTGCTGTAAATTTTGAATGGTATTCGCCTGTTCTTCAATCTGCTGTTTTAGCTCGGCTTCCTTAGTCGAGGGTGCAGCAGATTCTACATTAACGGTTTCTGTTGTTTCCGAGGAAGTAGAAGGGGTTGTTTCTTTTTGTTCTGTCCCATGGTTTAACTTCTCTTTAGCAAGATGTTCAAATAACTCGGATTTTGATAATCCTAATTCTTTAGCCATAGCTTCTACTTGTTGAGCAGAATCAGCCGTTAAAGAAACCGTAACTTTTACTTTGTCACTAATGGCAGAAGTAGGACGGGAAGTAGAAGGAGTGCGTTTTTTTCTATTAGTGGACATGAGACTATATTCCTTAAAAATTTCACTTAAGAGCCCAGAATTTTAGATTTTAAAGGTTTGAGAGAGAACTCAACCCCAAATCTAAAAGCATTTATCCCAAATTTATGGATTGGATGGCGGTAGACTTTCGGTGGAGGATAGATGTTTGTAGGGGTTTCAGCTTTAATATGCTGTTAAACCTAACCCCCCAAAGTTGCTAACTCAATAAACTAAGTCAACAGGAGGGTTAGGTTAGATTGGGTTGTGGCGGGATGTTACCTTATCCGTTTGCCTGCTGGTTCAAAACACTGAAGTCTTGAATTCCTGTTCAACATTATCCTGCAATAGCCTACATTTAGAAGTATAGGGCGGTGCAGAGACAAAAAAGTGTAAATTTTGTGAAGAACAAGAGGGCGGGTCTGTGGAGTAGGCGTCCCGCCTGCTAACGGTCTATGGAAAAAAGCAGGGTCGCTGATCTGGGAGAGCAGCAGGAGGGCGGGAATACAGCCATCATCGCTCTCAGCAGCCCAAAGCCAAAAAATGATGCTAAAAAATTTTAATGCTATATAGTATAAGTATTAGTTTATGTTTCTTGTGGGTGTTCACCAGAATTAGCCTATTATTAATTATTAAAAAATCATGCCAAAAACTTTCAACGCTATTTTAAAAAACAATTCTATTCAATGGCTGGATCAAACTCCCGACATCAATTTAGAGAGTTCAGTTAAAGTTAAAATCACTTTTTTAGAAGAAGTATCTACATCGGAAAGCAAGTCTAATGGTAAAAAAATGACTGAAGCTTTAAATAAATTATCAAAAAACAATGTCTATTCTAAAATTAATCCTCAAAAATGGCAACAAGAAATTCGTCAAGATCGTTTGCTTCCTAATCGAGATTAAAGTATGTTACTTGATAGTAATATTATCATCTATGCAGCCCAATCTGTAAATGTTTTCTAAACATTCCCCCTGTAGAGACGTTGCATGCAACGTCTCTACAGGGGGTTAGGGGGGATCATCGTGGTTCGTTTATAATTAGATTTCATATTACATATTTCCCAAAAATAGAAGACAATTTAAACATAATTTTATCCTGTTTTATTTTAGTAACTAAATACCGTTGTTGTAAAGATTGTAACCCATTAATTAAATCCGTTGATGATAACTCTACACTTTCTCTCAATGTTTCTCTGGATAAGGGTTGCTCAAATTGACTTAATTTTAAAACGATTTGTTGTTCAATAGGTGAGAGTCGGTTAAAGAGTTGGTTAAAATGCGATCGCATTTCTTGAGTAATTACTAATTCATTCTCAGCTAAAAACTCAGCAACATCACCATCAAAGATATTTTTAATTGAAATAGCAATACTTTTTAAATAAACGGGATTTCCTTCATATAAATTAATTAATGTTAACCAACACTCGTCATTTTCTAATCTTTTATTATTCAGAATTTCGAGATCATATAAACCGGATAAATCTAAACAATTAATCGGATATAAGTCGTTATCTAAACATTCCATTTCTGCACATTTTTCTTGACTGATTAAAATTAAACTGCTCTGATGTTCGGTTTCTGTTATCAGGGTAAAAAAGTTTTGATAACTGTGATATTCCGGTTGATATTGTCCCGCAAATTCACCCGGAGTAAAGATATTTTGAACATCATCAAGGATAATTAAACATTTTTTATTTGTGAGAAAATCTAATAATTCTTTGAATTGCTCATCTATAGTCTGTTTTTCTTCGGGTTTAATAATATTCAATAAATCCTTAACAAGTAAATCTAAGGGTTTAGGATATTTTAAACTTCTCCAAATAATTACCTCAAATTGTTCTAAGTTTAAATCAATAAATCTTTTAACTAAAGCTGTTTTACCCATTCCCGATAATCCTAATACTGAGATTAAACGACTATTTTGTTTAAATATCCAATTAGAAAGGGTTTTAAGTTCAGTTTCTCGGTTATAAAAATTTATTATTTGAGGAGCTAGGGTTAAATAATGTTTAGCTTTTTTATTGTTTTCAATAATACTATTATCTGGATTTTTTGATTGATTTGGCGAGGGATAATTAGGACAATAATTTATTTGGTTGTTTTCAAAATTAATAATTTTAACTTTATGAGAATTTATCACTCTTTCTATAGTCCAACAAAAATTAGATTTATTAATATTTTCTCCTAACTGTTCAGATAAAATTTTAAATAAATTCCTACATTCATCACCAATATAACCCTCATCATAATCATAAATGTCTGCTATTTGCTTATAAGTTTTACCTTTAAATACTTCTTCAATAATCTTTTTTTGCAGATCATCTAAATGCTTCTCTGTCTCAGAAAATACTAAGCTATCTACAAATTGTAAAATTTCTGTAACAGTCATAAAAGTTAAATGGTGTAACACTTTTAGTCATTATAACTCAATTTCCTTCCAGATTATCAGGTTTTTTCAGATATTTTATTAATACTTCTTAATAAAACATCAGGTAATATCAGATATTTTCTGGTATCACAAAAAATCAATTTAGTATAAAAATGATTAATCCGGTTTTACTCAAGCAAAGTAATTTGCTAAAAATAATGGTTAATCAACTTTATTATGGCGATAATTTAGAAGTTTTAAGACGTTATATTAAAGATGAATCAGTTGATTTATGTTATATTGATCCCCCTTTTAATTCTAAACGCAATTATAATCAAATCTATAATAATATTGGTTCCGAGGATAAAGCTCAAGCACAGGCATTTATTGATACCTGGGAATGGGATGATCACGCTATTCATGGAATAGAGGAAATTATCACTAATTATCATGGTTTATTTACCCAGCAATGTATTGATTTAATTATAGGTTTAAGGAATGTTTTAGGAAAAGGAAGTTTACTTGCTTATTTAGTGAGTATGACTTTAAGGATAACAGAAATTCATCGAGTTTTAAAACCTACAGGTAGTTTTTATCTACATTGTGATCCCAATGCAAGTCATTATTTAAAATTAGTATTAGATGCTGTTTTTTGTGCAAAAGTGGGTAGTTTTAGAAATGAAATTGTTTGGATTTATTCTCGTATGGCTGCTAAAAATCAAAAGCAATTAAGTAAATGTCATGATATAATTTTTTGGTATTCTAAATCTGAAAAATGGGTTTTTAATGTAGATGAAATTAGACTACCTTATGCAGAAACAAGTAAAGCCCGTGCTGGGTATAAGAAAACTAATTTAGGTGGTGGTAAACCTAAAAGCGAAATTTGTGAGTTAAATGAAGGGGGAAAATTTCCTGAAGATTGGATTAATATTCCTTTTATTCGTGGTAAGGAATATTTAGGATATCCAACACAGAAACCAGAAGGATTATTAGAAAGAATAATTAAAGCAAGTTCTAACGAAAATGATATAGTATTAGATGCTTATTGTGGTTGTGGTACAACCGTTGCAGTTTCCCAAAAATTAGACCGAAAATGGATAGGAATTGATATTACTTATCAAAGTATTAGTTTAATCTTAAGAAGATTAGAAGATAGCTTTGGTAAAGGGGTTTTAGATACGATTAAACTGCATGGTATTCCTAAAGATATAGAAAGTGCAACAGCATTAGCAAATAAAGCAGACGATCGCACTCGAAAAGAATTTGAAAAATGGGCAATCCTAACTTATACTAATAATAGAGCAATAATTAACACAAAAAAAGGTTCTGATCAAGGTGTAGACGGAATTGCTTACTTTCAAGGTAATCAAAATGAACCTGAAAAGATAATTTTTCAAGTCAAATCAGGAAAAGTAAAACCAGGAGATATCCGAGATTTAATAGGAACAATGACACTAGAAAATGCTAGTATAGCCATATTTATAACTTTAGAAAATCCCACTAAAGATATGATAAAAACGGCAAAATCTGCTGGTTTTTATCAAAGTCAATACATGAGTCAAAGTTGTGATAAGATTCAAATTGTCACAGTCCAAGATATTATTGAAAATCAAAAAAGATTAAATATTCGTTTGAGTTTAGAAGTTGTTAAAAGTGCTGAAAAACAAAAAGAAGTGAAAGTTAATCAGATGGAGTTAGACTTAGATATTTGATAATCTCAACCACTATGGGGATTAAAAACCCGGTTTCTTTAAGAAACCGGGTTTTTAGGATGTGTGGGAGTTAGGAGTGCGATCGCTGCTATAATATAAACAGGTAACTTTAGGTTAGGAAAACATAATGAACTTAGTCACCTTAAATCAATCAGGATTTATTGAAATTCCCGAAATTATTAGACAACAATTAGGTTTAGATAACGACTCAAAACTATCTTTAGAAATTCAAGATGGAAAAATAATCTTAAACCCGATTAAAGAAGAAGCATTACTTTACTATGAAGGTCATGTATTAGTTTCTGATGCAGAACTATTAACCGATGCTAATACAGTAATTGAAGAACTTAGAAATGAAAGAAGAAATCAATTAATATCATAGAAAATATGGTGAATTTAGGGTTGACTGGTGGAGCAATTTATGATAATTTAATCGCTCATGCAGCCATGAAAAAGGAAATTGATAAAATATTAACCCTTAATCCTAAACATTTTATTCGTCTGGGCGATCGCATTGCTGAATTAGTAGAAGTTCCTTCATAGTGCGATCGCTTTTGCTATTTTGTGCTAACATTAAATTTAATGCAAATTTAGTGCAAAGTCCCCAACCATGATTAATCTAAATCGAGATATTCAATCCCTCTCAACCTTTAAACGGAATACAAATGAAATGATTACCCAGATGAAAGAAACAGGTAATCCTATCGTTTTAACTGTTAATGGGAAAGCCGAATTAGTAGTACAAGATGCTGGATCTTATCAAAAATTACTAGATTTTATAGAGAAATTAGAAACTATTATTGGGATTAAAAAAGGATTAGAAGATATAGCAACAGGTGACACACAACCCCTAAATCAATTCATCGAAGAAATGCAGCATAAACATGGAATTTCAAGTTAAATTAACCCAGAATGCTAAACTAGAAATAGAATCTACAATTACTTTTAATCCCCTTGATTTGGAATAAAGTTTTTAATGCGATCGCTTTTTAGGGTGTAAGGGAGTTAGGAGTGCGATCGCTAATATAACACCTTCAACAAAACTTAACTTATCACTCTACCCAATTCTCTAAACTTAAACCATCAACTCTCAATAAATCACTATCATTAGAAACCAGAATTAAACCTTTAACAATAGCAGTAGCAGCAATTAAAATATCTTCAGTTTGTATCGGTAATCCTCTTAACCTTAAATTAGCATGAATTTCGGCTGCTTTCTCTAAAATTGCTAAATCATCTAATAAAATAATTTGATAATCTTGGCAAAATTCATTAAATCTCTCTAGTTGTTTAGTTGCTTTTACTGCAAATAATCCTCTTTTAATTTCAAAATAAGTAATGCAACTGATACAGAGTAATTCTTTTTGAGATTCTAATTGTTTGAGCTTTTCCTTAACTTTAAGATTATTTTTCAGGGATAAGGAAACAATATTAGTATCTAATAAATAACTCATACTGATTTATTTTCGTTTAATTACTTCATCAAAAATAGCCATTTGTTCAGGTGTTAATTCATTCAAAGTTCCCGCCACTGCTTCTGTCACCATAATCAGACTACAATGTTTCTTTAATTCCTGATCTGACATCGTGTTAAATTTTTCAAAAGGTAAGTTTTCTTGAAAGAGTTTAAATAACTCTTCAATCATTTCTGACTGATTCAGTTCTTCTTTAAATAAAGGGCGTTCTTCCATTAAAATCGAAACAACTTGCTCAATTCTTTTCATCATGGACTCTTGTCTAATATCAGTTGATAACATATTGATTGCCTCCGTTCAAATACAATTATATAACCATTCTAATCTTAGCATATTACAGAAATCTTGCCCGATGATGTCCAAAGATATCCTTTTGTTGGCGTAAGGGGTTTAGGAGAATTTGGGATATAGGGTGTAAAGGAGTTAGGAGTGCGATCGCTGCTATAATATACACAGGTAACTTTAGGTTAGGAAAAAATTATGAACTTAGTCACCTTAAATCAATCAGGATTTATTGAAATTCCTGAAATTATTAGACAACAATTTAAAAATCAAGAAGCCCAACAAGTGTGGTCAGGAAAGTTACCCGCTTTCCAATGTTGACGTAACTTAACCTCTGCTCTAACTAAAAGATGTTGATAATTTTCACTATTAATAGGTTCAATTTCTTGAATTGTTCCCTGATGTTTATCAAGATGAATCTTTCCTAAATGTTCAGAGTCACTTCCAAAATTATAAGTAACACCTTGCTCATCTTCGTTGACTTTAATTAACATTACATAAAAAGCCATAAAACCTTCCTCTAAATAAAGTTTAAATTGATACTATACTCATCAAGGAGTCCATGTTCTCCCTGACTTAATAGTAATTTGACCTTGACTTGACAATTTAGTAATTTCCATTGAAATAATATTTACATACTTTTTCTTATCTTAAGTTTAACATAGAGACGCGCCGGGGCACGTCTCTACAATAATGTTTGATTTTGGTTTAATTTGTGAACCCATCTAAATTGAAAACTTCTTCGTCAGAATTACTCCCTAAATCCCGATTTTCCTGTTCAGATAAATTAGAATTTTCTTCGGGAGAAATCGCCTTTTCTTCCGTCAAATTAGCAGGGGTTTCTTGAAGCAATGAACTTCCATTTAAAGCTGTCCAAGTCGCTTCATTAACTCGGTTACTCGTTTCTAACCCTTGCGCGGTTTGGAATTCATGCAACGCTGAGAGGGTGCGAGAACCCAAAATCCCATCAATGGGGCCAGGATTATACCCTTTCGCCTCTAAACGTGCTTGTAGGACGCGGACATCGCTTCCCCGTGAACCTTTCGCTAAAATGCTATCCTGTTTAACGGGATTCGCAATTTGAGGATCGGCCGATAACGCCTGCCAAGTGTTGCGGTCTACAGCCCCCGTCACTTCTAATCCTTTAGCCTCCTGAAAAGCCCGAACCGAAGAGGTTGTCCGAGGGCCAAAAACACTGTCAATTTTCCCCGGACTAAAGCCATGCGCTTTTAAGCGTTGTTGTAACCCCGTTACTTGGGAGCCTTCGGTTCCCTGGGATAACACCCGTTCCCGTCGGCGAGACGGTTGAGGCTGAACTTGATAGAATGGCTCAGAAAAGAGTTCCCGTGTGGCATTTTCTGTGCCAGTAAAGCTGGAGGTTAACCCAGAATTGCTGCCTTCGGCCAATGATTCTGTTAGTCCTGAACCCGACGTCGCTAATGCTACGGGAGCAAAGACAGGAAGAACCAAAGAAAACAAGCCAGCAATAATAGCAGTTCTGATACCCATGACCTTTACCCTATTTTTGTAAAGTTTGACTGTATTCAATTTAAGTTTCTTGATTGAATCTTAGCATCAGGAGGCAGATAGAAAAAGAGGAAGCACCTGAGAGGGAGAGATAAAAAAGTAATTAACACCCCGAAACCCGAAACCCTAAAAAATTAACCCTCCTGATCATTCAAAAGGGTTAATTATGTAAAAACATTCAATCTCATCAAGATTAGACAGTTGCTAACTCAGGGCTAGGGCGTTTGCTATTACGAATTCCTTCAATTGCGGTCGCATAATCTGGCGCATTGAAGACCGCAGAACCTGCAACAATCGCGTTAGCACCCGCTTCTAACACTTGCCAAGTATTATCTCCTTTCAAACCGCCATCGACTTCAATCCAGGGATTTAAACCCCGTTCATCGCACATTTGGCGTAAGGAACGAATTTTGGGCAGAATTCCCGGAATAAACTTCTGACCGCCAAAACCGGGGTTAACACTCATGATTAACACCAAGTCACAAAGCTCTAACACATATTCAATTAATTCTAAGGGAGTAGAAGGATTCAAAACCACACCCGCTTGTTTACCCAACTCCCGAATTTGGCCAAGAGTTCGATGTAAGTGGGGAGAAGCGTTGTGTTCAGCATGAACTGAAATAATATCAGCACCAGCTTTGGCAAAACCCTCGACATATTTTTCCGGTTCCACAATCATTAAGTGGACATCCAGAGGTTTTTGCGTCACCGGACGAATGGCTTCCACAATTAATGGCCCAATCGTAATATTGGGAACGAAGCGACCATCCATTACATCAACATGAATCCAATCAGCACCCGCTTCATCCACGGCTCGAATTTCTTCACCCAGACGACTAAAATCGGCTGATAATATAGAAGGAGCAATAACAATCGGTTTTTGGGTTGTGGTCATTGGGGAATCTGTTCTCCTGCATCTCAAGTTGTAACCAGTGTATCAGAATCGGGGTGTCGGGTGTTGGGTATTGGGTTTCGGGTATTGAGTCTTTCGGAAATATTTTATTTTTTTCTGCTTACCTTCTTTATTTTTCACTATGAAAACGCATGACCTCTACGAGAATCCTGAACAAGAACGTTTACAGTTGTTTGTGTATTTAATTCCCATCTTGGGTTTTTTCCCCGCATTGTGGACATTATATCGACACGAAGGCACACGACAACAACAAGCAGTGAGTCGATTAGTAATTGTATTAGCGTTCAGTTGGTTAACAGGACTGCTATTGTTAGAAATTGGCTATCAAAGTGCGGAATCGTTCACCTTACTGATGTTATTAACCAGTAGTCTCTTGACAACCAGCTATTTTATTGTCAGTTTAGGGTTAATGATTCGAGTGTGGAAACGTCAACCGATTTGGCTGCCGGGACTCAGCCGAATTGCTGAACAAGGATTAGGCAAACATCTGCCATAATAAGTTGGTTCTAAAAGAATTCTTTCTTTTGGTGGAAGTCGGTTATTTCTAATTTAGATTATTTATTGAGTGTGTGAGGAAGTCCGTGTCAGTACCAAGATATCAGAGTCAAAAGCCATTGCCAAAACTGTCAAAACCTAGCCTGAGAAAATTAGCTCAATCTAGTCCGGGTCGATGGCTGGGATTAGGTTTGGGTCTCGCTGGAGTCGCCATGATTTCAGCCACCGCCGGAGCTTTATTAGCGGTGTCTCTATCCACAACCCCCCTATTACAGCAAAAGTTAACCCCAGAAGAAGCGGCGGTTTTTTCTAAAAGTCAAATGGCAACTACTAATATGAAGTTGCCAGAACTAACCCGTCCGGTGAATATTCTGGTGATGGGGGTGAAGGTTTTAACCTCAGATTTGGAAGATGAAACTCACCCGCAATTGGGATACCATGCGTTGGTCGATTCCTTTAAAGGGTTATCGGATACAATGCTATTAATTCGCTTTGATCCGGCTAACAACAAGTTAAAAGTTTTATCAATTCCTCGTGATACTCGCACCTATGTAGAAAATCGGGGAATGACTAAAATTAATGATGCTAACTATTATGGCGGCCCTGCCTTAAGTGCAAAAGCCACCAGTGAATTATTAGGAGGTGTGGGAATAGACCGTTATGTACGAGTCAATGTTCAAGGGGTAGAAAAATTAATTGATGCTATGGGAGGCGTTAGTATTTACGTTCCCAAGGATATGAAGTATCAAGATGATAGTCAGCATCTCTATATTAATTTAAAACAAGGGGAACAACACTTAACTGGAGCGCAAGCGTTACAATTTTTACGATTTCGTTATGATGCCCTAGGAGATATTGGACGGGTACAACGTCAACAAATGTTAATTCGAGCCTTTATGGAACAGGCGTTAGATGTGAGTACCATTTCTAAATTGCCTCAAGTTGTATCGATTATTCAATCTCATATTGATACGAATTTAAGCTTGGAAGAATTAGTCGCGTTAGTAAATTTTGCGGCGGGTATTCAGCGCGAAAATGTCGAAATGCTCATGGTTCCGGGCGAATTTAGTGACCCGAAAGAATATCGAGCCAGCTATTGGTTGCCGGATGCAACCCGCTTAGAAAATCTAGTTTCTCAACATTTTGATTTTGGTCAGGATGTTTGGAAATTTGATAATATTGACCCCAAAGATTTAAGAATTGCGCTTCAAGATAGTAATGATAATTCGGACGCAATTGATCGATTAGTCGGGAATTTGAATGATGGAGGATTCTGGAATGTAAAAATTTCTAAACCTTGGACAGAACCCTTGAAAGAAACTAAAATTGTGGCTCAGGATGGGGATATTAAAAGTGCAGAAGCATTACAAAGATCATTGGGTTTTGGTAAAGTTGTTGTGGAAAGTACGGGTTATTTAGAATCTGATATTACAATTCAAGTTGGGAAAGATTGGTTAGAAAAATACAATCAACCGACTCCTTCTAACGTCCCCGTTACTGAATCAACGCCTAATTCCAACAAACAATAAATTCCCCCAGTAGGGGCGGGTTTGATACAATCTATAGCAATCACTCCCATTTACCTAAACCTGCCCCTATCTCTATCTCTATCTCTATCTCTGACTCTGACACGATTATAATTTTTCCAAAATTGGGTAAGCCCTTGACAAACTTCTCGGCGAGAGAGATAATATTTATAGGGGGTCATTCGTCTATACTCTTGACTATTTAATCAATTCTACCCTCCAGTATCAATAAGTCTCTCTATAATGGGGCGAATAACAGAAGTAGGAAATAAAATTTGTAATTTCCGTTGACGTTCTTGTTCCGATTCTTCTGACCATTTCCATAAACTTTCATAAAAAAAGAAAGACACCCCTGCAAAGTTTCGCTGGCGGATTTCTGCGATTTGTTGTTCTATAATTTCTAGGGAAGTTGGACGATTTTTTAACCCGCTTAAAATTCCAATGGCTACAGGAATATGATCTTTAGCTAAAGTCACTTCCGAACGTTCTAACTCCGTGATAAATCGATTCAAATCAGGACGATAAATTTGTAAAACCAGTTCTTCTATCCATCCTTTTCGTTCCCAAGTAAACCAATCCTGTAAATAAGCAGGTAAGGAAAAATGTAAAGGATTTGGGGATAAAGAGACAATACAATTAGGGTTAATTGATTTAATCGTTTCAAAGGTTCTTTTCATCAATTGATTAATTTTATCCGCCCTCCATCGCACCCAATAAGTCTCATAGAAATCTGAAGAAGGAGATTGTCCGTTATGTTCCTGTTGATATAATTTTACGGTATAATCATCATAGCCAAATTCCGCAGGTAAGCCAAAATGATCATCAAATTGAATGCCATCAATATCATAATTTTTAACAATTTCGGCAATTAAATCTAAAATAAATTGTTGGACTTCAGGATGAAAAGGATTTAACCAAACCCGTTCTTCAACCCCTTCTTTTTTAATCAAGCTACCGTCTTGTTTCTGAGTTCTCCAATCAGGATGTTGTTGTGCTAATTTAGAATGAGCAGGTGCCATCAACCCAAATTCAAACCAAGGAATAACAGTGAAACCCTGTTGATGTCCTTGAGTCACAACTTCTTGCAAAACATCTCTGTTTTTTAATCCGGGGTTAGGATCAATAGAGACTCCAAAAACCTGTTGAGCAACAGAACTCGGATAGAGAGTATAACCTCCTTGCCAAATAGTCGGATACAGGGTATTAAAATTCAGAGATTTTAAACGTTTTAATCCAGAGGTTAACTGCTGGGAAGAATATAAAACATCGCTATCAATATTAGTCAACCAAACTCCACGAATTTCTGAGGAATTTGGTAAACTCTGACTCCACAATTGCTGAAAATTAATTAATAAAAAAATAGCAATGACTACACCACAGAAAGCAAAATTTTTAATCCGTTTCAGATTGATAAAAGATTGAATATAACCTTTTAATCTTTTAAAAAATAGGTAAAAATAGAAATTTTCACGACTCATTGAGTTTAGCTAAAAAATAAAGGATTTTATCTCAATGCTATTTTGGAGCAATTGGGTTAAGATTGTTAGACAGAATTTGGTCAAAAGTCAGAGGTTCTGGCAGTAAGCACAATAGAAACTTTAGCAAAAAAATTTACAAGCCGTTAAAGTTATGAGATATATAAGGATCAAGTTAATCTTAAACAACAACTGAGGTCAATTCTATGAACGAATTCCAAGCCCACCGTATTCGAGAAAATAATAGCACAAATATTGTATTTAACCTGTTTAACTCTAACCCTTCCTCTAATCACCAACCCGAAATTGCCATCACCTTCAACCCGGACAAAGACATCCTCTCTCCTATTCCCCAAGGTAGGGAGGGAGAAACGAATTCTACCAATACATCTCTATTGTCCACTCGACTAATTCCCAGACCTTTAGACGGGGTTGTTGAACCTCCTACCCCAGTTATTCCTCAACCTCAACCCCCTGTAACTCCCCCCATTCCCACCCTCCCCCCGTCTCCTTCGCCCACCCCAACAACTCCCACTCCCACAACTCCTACTCCCACCCCCACAACTCCAACGCCAACAACTCCAACTCCCACAACCCCAACTCCCACAACCCCAACTCCCACAACTCCAACTCCCACAACTCCAACTCCCACAACTCCGACAACTCCCACAACCCCGACAACTCCCACAACTCCCACACCTACCCCAGTAACAGCGTCCCTAGTTCAGGGAAGCGAGGGGAATGATATTCTATCAGGAACCGAGAGACAAGATTTAGTCGCAGGTTTAGGCGGGGATGACAGTATTTTAGGATTTCAAGGGGATGACTCCCTGAATGGAAATAGCGGGAATGACATTATTTATGGGGGTCAAAATAACGACACCCTGGTTGGGGAAGGCGGAAACGACTTTCTACAAGGGAATAAAGGCGATGATTTTATTAATGGTGGCGTGGATAACGATACCCTCTATGGTGGGGTTAATAATGACACTTTATTGGGTGAGGATGGTCGAGATCTGATTTTTGGTGATACCGGGGATGACAGTGTTGATGGCGGACTCCGCAGCGATACCCTATATGGCGGACAAGATAATGACACCCTATCGGGGGGAGAGGATGATGATTTTGGCTATGGGGGCCAAGGTCAAGATTCCGTTGAGGGGGGTCAGGGGAATGATTTTCTGCTAGGAGATCAGCAAAATGATATTGTCGCTGGTTCCAAAGGTAATGATAGCCTTTATGGAGGTCAAGGAGATGATACCCTAACAGGGGGAACAGAAAATGACTTCCTCAGTGGTGATAAAGAGAATGATATTCTGATTGGCGTTGACCCTAATTCTGTACCTGCTGGATTTGTTGAAATTGATACTTTGAGTGGAGGTATTGGCAATGATACCTTTGTTTTGGGGGATAGCACTCAAACCTATTATGTTAATGGCGCCGGAAGTGAAATTGGATTTGTTGATTATGCTTTGATTCTCAATTTTAATCCTAGCGAAGATGTGCTACTTTTAGGCCCTGGTAATTATTTAGCCGCCGGAGGGCCAGATGGTTTACCAGAAGGAACTGCGATCTATTTGTTAACTGGAGAACAAACCGAATTAATTGCAATTCTTGATGGGATTGTTGATTTTCAATTTGATACGAATATTGGTCTACCGGGTAGTCCGATTCAATTTGCTGGGGGGAGCACAGAAGGAACATAAAAAGATGAAATTCACGCCCGTTGCGATCGGATTAGGGAGTAATTTAGGAGACTCTAAAACGCTAGTTGAAACCGCATTAGATCTTCTGAATCATACTCCCTATATTCAAGTAAAAACCTGTTCCAGTTGGTATCAAACCGCCCCGATCGGCCCCCCGCAACCCGATTATATTAATGGTTGTGCTATTCTGGATGTTCAACTCAAACCGGATACTCTATTAGAGACCCTGTTAGCCGTTGAAACCCAATTAGGACGAGTTCGACGAGAACGTTGGGGGCCAAGAACCCTTGACCTAGATCTACTTTTGTTCGATGATTTAATCTGGGAAACATCAACCCTAGAAATTCCCCATCCTCGGATGAGAGAACGAGCATTTGTATTAGTTCCCCTAGCAGAAATTGCCCCGAATTGGGTTGATCCTGTCACCGGAAAAACCATCAATCAACTGTTGAAAACTATCGATTATTCAGGCATTCAAAAACTTTGATTTTTTATTAAATATTATGACAAAACCCGGGTCTGAACCGCCAATTATGTTACAAAATCGTCTGTTTTATCGAGGACGAAAATTCAATTTTGATGTCAATACTTTACGTCTTCCCAATGGAGTAGAAGGAGACTGGGAATGTATTCGTCATCCGGGTGGAGCCTTAGTTGTTCCCGTAACTTCAGAGGGAAAATTAGTCTTAGTTAAACAATATCGGTTTGCGGTGGAAGGACGTACCTTAGAATTTCCGGCTGGAACTGTTGAACCCCATGAAGATCCCGCCGAAACTATTAAGCGAGAAATCGAAGAAGAAACCGGATATCGTGCCCATCGGTGGCAAAAACTAGGGCAATTTATATTAGCACCAGGTTATTCCGATGAAATCATTTATGCGTTTTTAGCCCAAGATTTAGAGAAATTAGAAACACCCCCCGAACAGGATGATGATGAAGATATTGATACCATTTTAATGACTCCTCAAGAACTAGAACAAGCCATTTTAGACGGTGAACCAGTGGATGCTAAAACAATTTCTAGTTTTCTATTAGCTAAACCTCATTTGCAATTTTAAAACTTCTTTGTGTCTTTGTGTCTTTGTGGTTAAATTAGCCTTTACCGTTATCTAATCTTATGTCTGAAGATTTAATTTTATTTTGGCATCGACGGGATTTAAGAATCAATGATAATTTAGGACTGACAAACGCTTCTCAATCTAGTTCTAAAGTTGTCGGTCTATTCTGTTTAGATCCCAATATTTTAAACCGAGATGATATTGCCCCTGTAAGGGTAACATACATGATCGGCTGTTTGCAATATCTTCAAGAACAATATCAAAAACTAGGGAGTCAATTATTAATATTACAAGGAAACCCTCAAGAAATTATTCCTAAATTAGCCAGAGAATTAAATGCTAAAGCTGTTTACTTTAATTTAGATATTGAACCCTTTGCTAGAGAACGCGATCGCACTGTGTCAGAAGCGTTAAATTCTATAGGAATAATTACAAAAACCACTTGGGATCAGTTACTTCATGCTCCTGATCAAATTTCAACCCAATCTCAACAACCCTATAAAGTTTATACTCCGTTTTGGCGAAATTGGAGTATTAAACCCAAAGCCAAACCTAAATCTACTGTCTCTCAAACTTTAATCAATTTAACAGAAACAGAACAAGAATTAGCCCAAACAATGGGTGTAATTTCTTTACCTTCTGCTCAAGAATTAGGCTTTATTTGGGAAAATCCCTTAATCTTAGAACCGGGAGAAATAGCCGCCCAAGAACGCCTAGAGGAATTTTGCGATCGCGCCTTATATGAATATGATGAACAGCGAAATTTTCCGGCTATTGATGGCACTTCTCAACTCAGTGCCCCCTTAAAATTTGGAGTAATTAGTATTAGAAACGTTTGGGAAAAAACCGTTGAAGCGATGGAAAATTCTCGCAGCGATGAAGGTAGAAAGCAAATTCAATCTTGGCAACAGGAACTCGCATGGCGAGAATTTTATCAACACGCTTTATATCATTTTCCAGAATTAGAATTAGGGCCGTATCGAGAACCCTTTAAAAGCTTTCCTTGGAACAATAATGAACAACATTTTCAAGCCTGGTGTGAAGGCAAAACAGGTTATCCGATTGTTGATGCAGCAATGCGACAATTAAACGAAAGCGGATGGATGCACAACCGTTGTCGAATGATTGTTGCTAATTTTTTGACTAAGGATTTAATTATTAATTGGCAGTGGGGAGAAAAATACTTTATGCAAACCTTAATAGATGGAGATTTAGCCTCTAATAATGGGGGATGGCAATGGAGTGCTTCCAGTGGGATGGATACGAAACCTTTAAGGATTTTTAACCCCGCCAGTCAAGCCCAAAAATTCGATCCAGAAGCCGAATATATTCGCCAATGGTTGCCAGAATTAAGAAGTTTAGAAATCGAACAATTAGTCACTGGAAAAATATCATCCCGCGATCGCCAATCCTGCGATTATCCTGAACCTATTGTTGATCATAATCAACAGCAACGCCTGTTTAAACAACTCTATCAAGCCCAAAAACTTTAACCCTATATAGCAGGGAACAGTTAACTCTAAATACAGGACACCCAGATTAAGTGTTTGATTTCAACTTATTATTGGGTGTCAGTTCGGAATTAGTAACTAATGCGCCATCTTCCATGTGAATAATCCGATCAGCAACATCTAAAATTCGATTATCATGGGTAACAATTAAGATAGTACAACCCTGTTCTTTGGCTAAGGTTTGCATTAAATTAACCACATCTCTCCCTGAATGACTATCAAGAGCAGCCGTAGGTTCATCTGCTAATACAATGGGGGGATGACTGACTAATGCACGGGCGATCGCAACTCGTTGTTTTTGTCCTCCAGAAAGATTATCAGGATAATAATTTAAGCGATCTCCTAACCCAACTTTTTCTAACATTGCAGTGGCTTTTTGCTGCATTTCTGAACGAGAAAATTTCCCCTGAACTTCTAACCCCATCTGCACATTTTGTAAGGTCGTTAAGCTCCGATGTAAATTATGAGCTTGGAAAATATAACCCGTATTTCGTCTGGCTTTAACTAACTCTCCTGCACTAGCACCTAAAAGTTCTCGTCCTAATATATTTAAACTTCCAGACTGTACAGAACGTAAGGCTCCAATTAAGGTTAATAACGTGGTTTTTCCTGAACCAGAGGGGCCAGTCATAATCACAATTTCACCAATGCTAATTTCTAAGTTAATATCATATAACACTTGTTTCTGCAATTGCCCTTTACCAAAATAATGATCTAAATTTTGAATGGCGATCGCAGCATTGCATTTTGTGGAATCTTTGATATCTTGGATTTGAGTTTGCATGGAGTTAACCTAAAAATGGATATTTTTTTAGAAACAAAACGGTTAATTTTACGGCAGTTTACTGAACTGGATGCAGATTTTTTATGGAATTTAGATAACGACCCCAGGGTGATGAAATATATTAACGGGGGACATCCCACACCCAAAGAAGTAATTCAGACTCAAACATTACCGAGATTTATGGGATATTATAGCAGATATTCATATTTTGGGGTTTGGGCTGTTGTTGAAAAAGCAACGGGAGAGTTAATCGGTTGGGTACATTTTTTTCCAGCGATTGATCATCCTTTTGCAGTCGCGTTAAATCTAGTACAACCTGATGAAATTGCGTTAGGATATCGGTTAATTTATAATAGTTGGGGGAAAGGTTACGCAACGGAAGCTTGTCAAATTTTAATCGATAAAGGTTTTTTAGAATGGGGAGTAAAACGAGTTATTGCTTGGGCATTAGTGGCTAATCAAGGTTCAATTCGAGTGATGGAAAAGCTAGGATTAACTTTAGAAAAACAGTTTAGATTTAGTGAACATCAACTCCCCTATTTTAACTTTGAAGAACGTCAAGCTGTTAAATATAGTCGGGGTGGGTAAATACCGAAATATCCCTAGAAACAGGGTTTCTGCGATAAATTTTGCATCCTAACAAGGATTTTTTTAAGAAGCTGAGTTTTTTACACAAAAATGGACAGCAAGGAATAAAATAGTATGTAATATTAAGATAGTATCCATTTTACCTAGAAAAACAACTCGAAAAGTTACTGACTGAACTAAAAAATCTCAATGAGGAGGATAAGAACTTATGAATCAATACAGTATGATCATTCAATGGTCTGATGAAGATCAACTTTTTCTGGTAACAATCCCAGAGTTTGCCGACAAAGTTGTTATGCCTTGCACTCATGGTAAAACTCGTGAGGAAGCTATTCATAATGGTGAAGAAGTGATTGAAATGTATTTGGAAGCTTGGCAAGTAGAAGGCGAAATTATCCCTCAAGCCATGACGCTTCAAACTGCTTAATAATTATAGCGATAAGTGTCTAACTCACCCGCGCTCCAGAAACAGGGTTTCTTTTGCATTCTAACTAAAGATGTGTTCAGAAACCCCGTTCAAAATTACACAATAACGGCTTTTATAATCTATAATAGATATGATCAAGTCTAGCTGGAATAAAACTGATGTCAAATCAAAGTCTATACAGTATTAGTCTGGAAAATCAAGATATTATTATTAAATTTAATCGAGAGATGGTAAATTTGGATTTATTAACTCAATTTTTAGAATATCTTGAGTTAGAATCAATTCGTAATCGTAGTCAACTGACAGCAGAACAAATAATTAACCTGAGTCAAGAAGTTAATCAAGAAGTTTGGGATAACTTAACGTCTAAGTCTTGGGTTAGTTAATGATGTTAACTCAAAAGCCGATTATTGTTGATACCAATATATTGTTTTCTGCATTACTGAGGGAAAATTCTCGTTTCAATGAATTATTGCTAACTTCAGAGTATGCGTTTTTTGTCTGCGAACTTGTATTTGTAGAACTCTTTAAGCGCAAGGAAAAAATTATTCAACTTAGTCATTTAACCGAAGAAGAAATTATTCAAATCTATTATATTTTGCTAAAACGTCTTCATCTCTATAAAGAAGATTTAATTACTTTAGAATATCGTAGAATAGCTTACGAACTATGCCAAGGTGTTGATGTGAGTGATACCCCTCATGTAGCATTAACGCTGCAATTGGATGGATTATTATGGACTGGAGATAAAAAATTAAAACTAGGCTTAAAAAATAAAGGATTTGAACAATTTTTTGAACTCAAATAAATATCAACCCCGTTCTTTTACCCCTCATTCACAACCAGACACTTAAAAGTAAGAATCAAAAGATATCGGCGGGATCGGCGGCTTGTAATTTACGAGTAGCGATCGCACCGGATAACATACACATAATAATCGTTAAAACTAACACTTGAATTGCTCGAAATAAGGTCATATATAACGGTAAATTTGTAGCTTGTCGGGTTAACCGATATAAGCCTAAAGAAATCGTAGCACCGGGGATAAATCCCATAATTGCTAAAATAATTGCTTCTTCAAAAACAATCCCTAATAAATAGGCATTTCTAAATCCCATTGCTTTAAAAGTAGCATATTCTGGGGTATGATCAGCGACATCCGTAGCCAGAACTTGATAAACAATAATCACCCCGACAACAAACCCCATTGCTGTCCCTAAACTAAACACAAATCCAATAGCCGTATTCTTTGACCAATAATCCTTTTCAAAGGCTAAAAATTGTTCATTGGTTAAGACTTTTACATCTTTGGGTAAATAATTTTGTAGGTCTGTTGCAACTTTTTCAACATCATAACCGGGTTCAATTTTAACCAGTCCAGCACTAATTCCGCCCGGTTTTCTTCGGGGAAATAATCGTAAAAAATTGCGATCGCTCGTGATTAATGTACCATCCGCCGCAAAAGAAGCCCCCACTTTAAATAATCCCGCAATTTTAAGCGTGCGTTTTTCTAATTCCGTACTAACAATTCCACCTTGATCAACTTTAGCAATAACTTCTTGATAATCTCCTCTCGAAGCTCGATCAAATAACACCTGATCCGCTAATTTAATCACGTCTAAATTTTGTTGAACTTCCGGTAAATTAAAAGCCGACTGACGCGGATCAAATCCGATGACTAAAATCGCTGTTTTTTTACCCGTTTTCGGGTTTTTCCAATCCGAAAAATTAACATATAAAGGTTCTGCGGATTTCACCCCTGGAACATCCATTGCTTGATATAAACGCCGTCGGGGTAAGGTTGATAAATTCACTAAATTTCTCGCTTGGGGACTAATAATAAAAATATCCGCATCCAAATGTTTATGCAAGCGAGTATTACTATCATATAATGCCGTTTGAAATCCCAATTGCATAAAGATTAAAACATCCGCAAAAGCAATTCCTGATAAAGCCACTAACATTCGGGCTTTATCATGACTTAATTGCAACCATCCTAACGGTGTTCTGTTCGTTAATCGTTGTATAAATCCAATCATAATTTCAGTTATCAGTTATCAGTGTGTAGGGTGCGTAAGCGCAGCGCACGCACCAACAGATCATCTGCCAAAAATCAAAAATCAACCTTCCCCTAAACCCCCCGTACACTGTTAGCAAGGAGGGTGTCAACAGTTAACCAATCAATTTTGAATGGTAACTTTAACTTGTAAATTAGTTAAACTAGCCGCTTTTTTGCTAGAAGTTTCATCTAATTTAACGCGAACTTCGATGACTCTGGCATCAATATTTGTCGTCGGATCAATATCTAAAGCACTTTGTTTTTTGACTCTTAACCCAACTTCTTCAACAGTCCCTTTTAACGCTTGGGGTAACGCATCGGCGGCAATAGTTGCGGTTTGTCCCGAATGTATTTTAGGAATATCGCTATCATAAATTTCAGCAACGGCATACATTTGTTCGGTTTGTCCCAATTCCAGAATACCTTCATTAGAAATGAGTTCTCCGGCGTGGGTATTGACGTCGATCACCCGTCCCGCTTGGGGCGATCGCACATAAGCTTGTTCTAAATTGGCTTCCGCTTGTTTAACAGCAGCTTGGGCCTTGGTTAACTCACTTTTGGCTAATTGCACATCCACCGGACGAACTTCTGCAACGGCCGTTAACGTCGCCGAAGCTTCAGCAATTTGTTGGTCAACGGTGGCAATAGTACGGCTGAGGTTGGCTTGAGCTTCTCGAATTTGTTCTCGACGGCTAGTAACGGTTTCATTGAGGTTAGCTTGGGCTTCCTGTAAGCGTTTGCGACTGGTTTCAGCTTGCAAACATTGACTATCCCGATCTTGGGCAGACACAGCCCCATCTCGATATAAGGTTTCGTAGCGTTGACAGTTAGTTTCGGCGTTGTTGAGTTCCGCTTGAATGCGGTCTAGGGTGGCTTCTTGGGCGCTACGTTCTCCCCGCAGTTGAGCTTCTAAGGTGGCAATGGAGGCTTTTTGAGTAATAATTTGCCCCTCTAACTCCGCTTGGTTGCCCTGAAATCGGGCTTTTTGAGCTTGAATATCCCCCTGTTTCGCCCCGGCTTGAACTTGCTCTAAACGGGCTTGGGCGACTTCCACTTCAGTTTTTGCTTGTTCTAGGGCGGCTTGGAGTCGATCTCGACTATCCAACACAGCGATCGCTTTTCCCGCCTCTACCCAGTCTCCCTCTTTCACCAATAATTGATCCACCCGACTCCCTTGGTTGGACTGGGGCGCTGACAGTTTAATAATCTCCCCTTGGGGCTCTAACCAACCCAACGCCGTCACCGTTTTGATTTCTGGGGCGATGCTTTCCGGTATGGCTACGGGTTCGGCGGGAGTGGGCCGATATCGCCAGAAGGTATAAGCCATTAAACCCGTCATGGCTAGGGTAGTTGCAGCAATGAGAATCCCCGGTTTAGGAAATTTCGGGGCTGAAAGTTTACCAACTGTCGCTTCGCGCACCATAATTGTGCCTCCCGCTTAACCTGATACTAAACTGTTTAGTTTAGTATACCATAAAAAGGTATGGATGAAGAAACCTCGAATAAATACCTACTTAACCAGTTCTTAGTGAGTGTCTATTTTGTCGCTGAAATACAAGTAATAACCGGATAATCTGGATGATAAGCATCTAATTCTTCAGTTGTCAATTCTTCTGTAACGATGCCATGATAGGCAGCTACTACAGTGATCAGATTACCATAAGTATATATTTTTTGTTGGGAAAAGTTTCTCAGCATCCAAGCAAAAGCATCAGGGAGAGGTCGCCAATAATCTTGAGGAGCATCATGGATTTTTAAAGCACTAGGAACGCTGGCAAAACATTTACCTCCTGGTTTTAACCACCTGTGAATATTTTCTATCACTATCCAAGGTGCATAACAATGTTCCAAAACATTAAATAGGATGATTGTATCAAAAGATTCCGGTTGAATTACGTTAATATCATGAGCATCGCCAACGATATCTACTCCTGACCACCTATCCATGTTCAGAACATGATAGGAAGATTCTTCAGTTAATTGATAAGATTCTTTGGCTGTTTCTATAGCGCCGATTTCCAGAATATTACCAACAATTTCTGGCCTAATTTTTTCAATAAACTTGTCCAGATAATACCGATCAATTGGTTGTCCCCTCAAAAAACCGAAGGCTTGACAAATGGGGTTTGTTCTCTTTAAATCACCCCAGTCTATGGATTTATTAGCAATAGATAATAACCCCGCTTTTTCCAGATGAAAGACTATTTTAGTAAAGTCTTCTATGTTGTTAATTTCTTCTAAATCATTCTTGAGGGAGAAGGGAGAAAATAAATGGACGAGAACTTGAGGATTAATCTGACTTAAGGCACTCAGATCAACTTGTTGTGTTGCGTCAAAAAAACTACTAAAGTCTTTTTCTAATATTGTTAAATGTCCTTCTCTTAATAAGACTAAGGCTTGATTGGAGATGATAGAGCTATGGTTTTGGATGGCTTCAGTAATCTTCTCACTGCTAGGGGCTGATTTTATGTTTTGAAAAGTTTTGTAAGCTGATTCAATATCATGTTGATAAATAAATATCTCTAGAACTGCTAACCAAGATTGGGCTAGAATTAGTTCGGGTGGACAGTGACTCCAGCTAAATACTCCATAAACTTGAGAATTCTCTACTTTTAAAAAGGCATTGGGTATATATTGTTTAGCCATGATTTTACTTAATTATTGTGTACAGATAGATTTGTTTTCCTGGGGGTGTTAATTTTCATAATTGATCTCTAATATACCATCTTTTGTATCTAATCCTTAGCGTGCCCTGATCATGCCTCAATAATTTGTGGATGATTGCGAGGTTCAAGCAAAATTAGTTGTGATTGATAACATCTGTTAAGATTAGTAGCAGAAACATAACAACTCTTGGGAGATTTATTATGGGTTTGTTTGACAAATTGAAGACACTAGTATCCGACGACAGATCTGACACCAGAGGTATAGAAATTTTTGCACCACTTTCTGGTGAAATCGTTCCTATTGAAGATGTCCCGGATGTGGTTTTCGCAGAGAAGATTGTAGGTGATGGTATTGCTATCAAGCCGACTGGTAACAAGATGGTTGCTCCTTGCAATGGCACTATTGGCAAGATATTTGAAGCAAACCATGCCTTTTCTATTGAATCAGATACTGGTATCGAGGTATTTGTACACTTTGGTATTGATACCACAGAACTAAGAGGTGAAGGTTTCACCCGTATCGCTGAAGAAGGTCAAACTGTAAAAGTGGGTGATACTATTCTTGAATTTGATTTAGCTCTTTTAGAAGAAAAAGCAAAATCAACTATAACCCCGGTTGTTATCTCTAATTTGGATGAAATTAAAGAGCTGATCAAAATGTCTGGTAGTGTTACCGCTGGTGAAACTCCTGTTTTAAGGTTGGTAAAATAATACAACAGTGAATTTTTTTCTGGTGATGAGGCTTTCTTTTCACCATTCTTCCTAATTTAAAATCCCGTTGTTGCGCTTCAGCGCTCCAAGAGGGGCTAAAGCCCAACAACGGGGTGTGAGAGTTTAAGAATCTGCTAATTGTTTAGTAATATTGCTGTTAGCAGTTCTAACTTCTAGGGTGACATCTCCTAATTTTCGTTGCTCCCCGTCATGGAGTTCTTGTTTAAGAATTTTCATCCCCCTTTCCTTCATTTCCTCGTCAAATTCCATAATAATTTTTTCCCCTTCTGTGTAAATTTTGGCAGTAATTGGAGGATATCCTTGACTTTTTCTCAGGTAAATATGGTTGTTTTCTGAACTACCTAATAAAACAGGTTCTGCTCCTAAATTGATCTTCGTTTGTTCGCTAGGAGTCCAATACACAATTAACCAAGATTCACGACTAAATTGTTCAATTAAAGCGATCATTAAACCAATAAAAAATCCAATAATTGCCGCCCCAATTAATCGCCCGACTAAATCACCCGATACCGCAGAAATAATTAAAAATCCAATGGCTCCAGTCGCCCCACCCATTGCTCCTCCTTGTAAAGCCCGTCCTCTTTGCAAATTAGGCACAAACAAAGACATTCCTCCTCCGACGAGGGAGCCTAAAATGGCCCAACCGATGATTCTGCCCCCAATGGCCAAAATCGGAATACCCGCAACGGGGATAAACAGCAGTTGACCGACTCCTCCGGCCACCAGTCCAGCGATTAAACTCCCTGTAAAACCCATACCCGCTTGTTTGGGAGTCAGAAGACGGCGACGGAGATAATGGTTTTGACCTACAATTAAGGCCAGGGATGTACCAATGGCCAAAAGTGCTGTCCACCCGCCTATCCGTAAAACTGAGTAAACAACACTATAATTTCCCGTTGGGCCAGATTCGACTAATTGACTGCTATATATGGCTTTTTCGGCTTGTCGGAAGGCTTGATCGAAGTCACCGGAGTTGACATAGAACACCAGGGAAGGGTCGCCTGTGAGTCGAGCCAGAAAATTAGTATCTGCATCCCCTGTAGCCACCGCAACTAAGTTAATCCCTTGTGATGCAGCCGTTTCCCCCGCCGCCAAGGTTTTCGCTTGTTCTCGGTTGAGGTTAGTCCCAGCATGACCAGGTTGTCCATCGGTAAACAGCAGAATATTGCGCTTGTGGGAGGTTGACTGGAGTTCTTGAGTCGCCGCGAGGATAGCCTGATCCATATTCGTACCGCCACCATCGGAAATTTGAGCGATCGCTTGTTCTAAAACTGATTTATTATCAGTTAAAAGCGCAGCCGCTTGAATATTACTCCCAAAACCAAACACAGCCAGACGATTTTCTGATAAATCTTGCCGTTGTACAAAAGCTTGAGCAGCGGCTTTAACTTCTTGCAGTTTGCCATCATCATTCATACTACCCGAAGTATCAATTAATAGCAGAATTGCTAAGGGCGTTTGATCAACAGTAGGCGGAAGTTTTGTTAATAGTAATAGAGGTTCACCCAATATCGTTGCAGCCCCTAAACAACCCAATGCACCATATAAGCCAAACAGTATAGGTTTGCTTAGTTTTTGTCTAAGTTTTTCAAAGAAGTTGTTCATAATTTAAGTTGTTTTCTGTGAGTTAGATAGTTTTTTCTAATTTTATTATTTAGACTCTAAACTGATTGATTCCTAATCTATGATTATAGCAATCTGGGTTGAGGTTCTAATTTTTATCCCAGGGGTAATGTCCCGGCAAACCCAAAGGTAAATCGGGTAACTGCTTTGCAAACCCCTAGATTTTTTTTCACAAATCCGATACCGCTTGCTACACAAACTGGGCAAGAAATTCCAGAAAAAATTTTCTAATTATTGCTGAGGGAGGATTATCGGCTAGAATTGCTAGAATGTAGGGAGTTCTAAGATCAGGAATTTCCCTGGAATTGATTAACCTGAGTTAATTTTACTCTCAGATCTGAAAATAAACTGATTTCCAATCTCCCACCTATTTTTTATGTTTTTATGAACGGAGTAGAACAGACCGAACTCTCTCAATTAGATACTATTTGTGAAAAGGCAGAACAGATTTTTGAAGGGGCGCTGCAAGAATTTTTAGTGCATGGCTATGCGGGAACCAGTATGGATCGGGTTGCGACCTCGGCGGGAGTGTCCAAAGCAACAATTTATAACCATTTTGGGGATAAAGAAGGGTTATTTATTGCCTTAGTGAAGCGGTTAGCCCAGAAAAAATATCAAATTTTTGTTGAGTCTCACAAAGCGGAATTGATGCAAGCTGAACCTGCAATTGCATTGCGAAAACTTGCTAATACTATTTTAGATCATTCCATGCAAGATCAGGAATATTTAGCGTTTATCCGCCTAGTGATTGGAGAATCTGGGCGATTTCCAGAATTAGCTAAAACCTTTGTGCATAATTTAGGAAAACCGGGGATTCAAGTGTTAACAGAATATTTAACAAATCAGCGCTATATTATGATTCGTGATCCAGAAGCAACGGCGCGAGTTATTATTGGCACATTAGCCCACTATGTATTACTGCAAGAAATTTTACAAGGAAAAGAGATTGTTCCAATGGAACGAGATCGTATGATTAATACTTTAGTGGATTTAATTAGCCCTAACCTGACATCTGCCTCCTAAATTCGTTTATGACTCCATCTCCTGTGCAACTGCTGATAATCGATGATGACCCTATTTTTCAGATGGGGTTGCGAACGGCATTAGAACCCTTTTCTGATTTAGAAGTCATCGCAGATGTTGAAAGTCGGGATGCTGCATTACAGGTGTTAGAAAGTCGCAGTCAGATCAATATTGATGGCAATAATCAGAAACCTGTTGATTTAATTATTTTAGAGTTAGGGTTAAAAATTGAGCAAAATCCAGGGATTCAAACTCATCCTATCTGCGATTTTTGTCAACAGTTAAAAACCCAATATCCTCAAATTCCGATTTTATTATTAACGGCGATTAAACAACCTAATTTATTACTAAATGCTCAAAAATTAGGGGTAGACGGTTATTGTGCTAAGGGAATTCCAGTGACAGAATTGGTTTCAATTATTCGTCAAATGGCTGCGGGAGAACGTTATTGGTTAGAATCTTTAGCTGTATTAAATCGAGAACCTGTTGCTGAAATTGTCCCTCCTAAAACAGGATCTTTTTTCCAAAAAATTCAAGGGTTGTTAGTCCAACCCGGACTGCGACAAATTGAGCAAGCGATCGCCGAAGTTAACCAAGAAATTGAACAGAATTTAGAAGGCTTAAATCAACAAGATAGAATCTCAATTATCAACCAATTAATTCTGACGGGAAAACGGCGAGAACTTTTAGCAGCGCGTTGGATTGCTAGTCAACTTTTGCCGGATACGACCTCACAAATTAGTGAAGATTCTGCAACTCTTACTCCTGATGATTTACCAACCTTTAATCGTTTAAATTCCGAACCCCAAAACGATTCTCCAGCAGGGGCATTAGTTTTAAATAATAACCCAATTATCTCTCAAAGTTCAGCAATTGTAACCAGTAAGTTAAAAGCTATTTTATTTGATAAAACCGTCCTAAAATTACAATCAGAATTAATCAATTCAACAGGAATACCTTTAGAAATCGATATTTTGAGATTGTCTAAAAAACGAGAATTATTATATATATTATTAAAACAATTAGAAATCTTATTAGATGAATTAATTTTATCCGAGGTTCAACCCGAACAATTTTCTGAAAAAATCCCTAATTTAGTACAAGAATTGTGGCAATCTTCCCTAACAGATTTTTTTGGGAAATATTATACTTTGACTACCAATAAAAAAGATATGGAAATCATTCCGATTTTATTAAAAGATGCTAACCTGATTCAACGAGATATTTTAAATAAAATTCCTCTAGTAGCGGACTTACTTGAGCATTTGGTATTTTGTAAACCCTTAAAAATTGATAATTTATCCTGTCCGGCTGGAGGTTTAGACGCCATGCAACGTTCAGAAGCGTTATTACAAAATTTATTAATTCAAGTCGCTAATGCGGTAATTCAACCTTTACTTAATTATTTTTCTGATTATGAAGAAATCAAACTCAAATTTTATGATCGACGTTTATTGTCAACCCGTGAAATTGAGAGATTTAGAAATAATTTATCTTGGCGATATCGTCTTTATCAATATGTAGCCGAACCCAAAGCGATTTTTGAAAGTTCATATTTACTCTTTATTTTAGGGGAAAGAGGCATTCAAAAACAAGTGATTTATTCACCCCGAAGGGAGGAATTAGAAAAATTATCAGGAATTCCCTTAGCGGTAACATTACTATTAGAAACGCGGGATGCTGTTGCTCCTCGTTTACGATCAGCTATTTCCTTTTTAGGGAGTGGAATTATTTATATTTTAACGAATGTTGTCGGTCGAGGATTAGGTTTAATTGGAAAAGGTCTTTTACAAGGGATTGGTACATCTTTTCAAGATAATCGCACGGGGAAGAAATAGATAAAGTTGATGGGATGGTGCGTGCGCTGCGCTTACGCACCCTACTTTTTTATTCGGGGTTAATTCCGAGCGATCGCAACTGTTCTGCTAACCTTTCTGCTCGTTGTTCAACGGCTTGTAAACGTTGCTGGGTTTGTTCAACCTCCTGTAAGGCGGTATTGAGTTGTTGAGAAATGTCTAAATAGCTAACAAAAGGTTGACCATCGGGACGATAAAGTTTTAATTCTTCCTCTGAACAATTAAAACGAATTCCTAAACGAGGACTCACCCAATTTTCCATTGTTTCAATCACTTCTAAACCCTCTTCTCCGCGTAACCAACCCGTTAAATCATTCTTATCGGGATCATAAATATAATATTCTTCTACACCATAACGGTTATAAAATACTTGCTTTTTATTCATTTCCGTTAAGGTATTTCCAGGGGAAAGAATTTCAAAGGCGACTTGGGGAGAAATATGATTTTCTCTCCACTGCATATAAGATCCGCGATCGCCTTTAGGAACACCAAAGACCACCATAACATCCGGTGCTTGACGGATTTTATTATTTCCTTCAACCGCATACCACAGCAAATCACCCGCTACAAATACGTTAGGATCATGAGCAAATAACCATTCTAAATTATGGTAAATCACCGTAATCCAGCGAAATTGTTTAGTATTATCGGACATGGGTTTTCCATCGCTATCGGGGTAAATAATATTGGTTTTTGACCATTCTTCTAGTCCAACCATAAACCTCCTGTTGTTGATAGATGATTGAAAAAATAGATTTATCTAATAGTAGCAGTTTCCCACCAACTCAGCAAAGGATGATTTCTATGGGGAATATACCGTCCTTTAACGTTGATATTATCAAGTACAGTCCGTAATTTTTCTGGATTAATATTAGCTGATTCTGACCAATATTTAATAATTTCTAAGGTTGAAAAAATTTGTAGATTAAGTGCTTCTTTTTTACAAAATGTAATTGCTTTTTTATCATCTGTTGCCATAGCATATTCTCGATGAACAGCGATCGCACAAGTCGCTGATTCACCATCATCTCCCAGTTCAAACGCATAATTAATAAAGGTTTCTTCCTCTGCTTCTGATTCAAAATCTACAACAAAAAGTAACTCTTGTTCAATCGCCCTTTCTAACTGAGTTGCATCTTCATTTTCCTGATTTTCAAGTCTTCGCAGGGTCAATAGTTCTCGTTCTTTGACTACTTCTGTTACCACAACTTGGGCAGGAATAGTCTTTAATATTGATAGGAAATTGCCCGACGCGCAAAAGTTCAAAATACAACAGGTATCAAGAACAATATGGGAGCTTTTAATCAACATAAATAATTCTCCCCAATCTTACCCTTGACGCAAATCTAAATGAGCAATTTCCTCCATCATTCCACTTGAATGCTGTCGTAATATCTCGGCAATACGACGAGTTTCTAAGCGATCAACACCCAGGAAATCAGCAAAACGTCCTTCAGTAATCAGTCCTTGATCAAACGCTTCAATGGCAAGGTATTGATAGTGAATGGGAAGCATATCAGTGCGCTGTGGAATTTCTTCTAACTCAAGTTCCTGTTGCACTTTTCTAACTTTTAATCCGCGATCGCGCAGTCGCTCTACAGTACCAGAAGGGATCAATTTTATCGATTCTAATCGATTACCCAGGGCTTCAATAGACACCCCATAATAATGAGCCAAGGTAAATAAATTAGTCGGAGTAAACTTTCCGTGAGTCTGGTACATATCATTAAACCGTTTCAATAAACCACTGGTTGGCATTAGAAAATGGTCAGGGAAACTGTCAGCTAGTCGTTCAGTATCTGGCTTTCTTTGGTACTGATTTTCATAGTCCAGTACAGGCTTCCGTCGATGGGCAAGAAAATGAAGATATTCATGAGCTAATGACCAACGCCGTCTTTCCTCTGGGTGTTTAGCATTAATCGCAATACAGCCACCCAGTTGTTCATCGTAGCTATATAAACCTGAATATTTAGATGGCATTTCTAAATAGAAAATACGCAGTCCTACACTCTGTTCTAAAACGTCCCGAAGAATGGGAATTGGACTATCACCAAGCCCTAATCGTTGACGTTCTGCAATAGCAATACTTTCTGCTGCCACCTCTATTGGCATATTTGTGACATCATATTCTTGAGGATAATTCCGAGGAAGAGGAGCATCCATAATCTTCTCAAGTTCTAAATAGTTTTGACAGAGTTCCTCTAAGCGCAAAATCGCAGGATTAATTTGAGCTTCTTCTGTCTCACTACGTCGATAAGCAGCGCGAAATTGAACCTCAAAAGGCTCGATAATGGGGCTTTGTCGAACAAAATTACTAACAGCTTGCCCATAAGCACGAGCCAGTTTAATAAGTTCGTTGGGTTTAAGGCGGCGTTCTCCTTTTTCAATTGCAACAATAGTTGTTCTTGCAGCATTAATAATTTGAGCAGCATCAGCTTGAGTCATGCCACATTTCTTACGCGCTTGTTGCAGTCGTTCACCCAATTGGCGGAGATCAATTTTATCGAGAATGTTGGCAGTCATAATGTTTTTCCTTCAACTTGACTGAACAGTAACTAGATGTTGATCTGATATCTGGTGATTGTTTTCTTGATCTAAAGTAATAGATTTTCTGCTCCAGCACTTCGATCCAACCAGGGATATCCCCTCGTTGCTAGGTTCTACCTAGCAATGCTTTCTTGCAGGCTCCGCCTGCTTTGCTGTTATCGGAGGCAGAGCCTCCTGTGAGGATTCCCTGGTGGAACCAGGGAAGCAGAGGGTGGAAGGGTTTATGAAATGATTTCGATGGGAATTAATCCGGGTAAATCTTGATAGTTTCGATAACTGGAATATCGCCAATGGAGGGGATCGTCAATATAGCCACGTTTAACTGGATTGTTATGAATATAGTCTAATTTTTGCCATAACATTTCTTCTGTGAGGATGGCTTGAGGATGAAAGCCTTCTTGCCAAAGTTGATATTCTTGATCGGTTTTATGGGGGAGTTTAGCGGATTTGAGTTGAGTTAATAGATGATGACTTTGATTTTCCTTGAGTTGATCAATAATAGAACGAGCGGTGAAGGATTTAAAGGTTCTGATTTCTTTGGATAAGTTTTCAGCAGTTCCAATTAAATGCAGATGGTTTTCCATTAAAACGTAGCTGTGTAAAATTAAGCGGTGTTGGTCGTGTAAAAACTTTAAGGAATTTAGGATAATTTGAGCAAATTCTGGATGGCTGAAAATGGGCATCCAGTTAACGGTTGTGCAAGTCACAAAATGGGGTCTATCTTCTAATACTTTATAGCGGCTACGTCCCATCTCGATTTAATTTTAGTTTGGTTTTTAGGGTTAAGTGATTTGATGATTATACTACCCCTCGTCCCCCTCGTTGCTAGGTTCTACCTAGCAATGCCTTCTTCCAGGCTCCGCCTGCTGTTATCGGAGGCAGAGCCTCCTGTGGACATTCCCTGGTTCCACCAGGGAAACCAGGGACTACCCCTCGTTGCTAGGTTCTACCTAGCAATGCCTTCTCGCAGGCTCCGCCTGCTGTTATCGGAGGCAGAGCCTCCTGTGAGCATTCCCTGGTGGAACCAGGGAACCAGGGATATCCCCTCGTTGCTAGGTTCTACCTAGCAATGCCTTCTTCCAGGCTCCGCCTGCTGTTATCGGAGGCAGAGCCTCCT
>NZ_LR734877.1:389155-430011 GCF_900010725.2 Planktothrix serta PCC 8927
TAGGGCTTGCTGAATAAGTAACAGAAAAGGAAACGAATGATTAACTAGCGAATGAAGTTAGAAGGGTAAATCAGTTTTTTTGGNGAACCCTTATTCTACCGTTGGCGATCGCCAACTGTCCGAAGTGTTGATTTAATGGCGGGTTGCTTTTTTTTAACTAACTGATAAAATCAATAATTAAATTGTATACATAAATATTAATAATGAAATGTTAGAAAGGGTAGAACTTCGTAACTTTAAAAGTCATCGTTCAACACAACTGAGTTTAGATGATTCACGCCTACACGCACTTGTAGGACAGAATAGTTCTGGTAAGACATCAGTTTTGCAAGCATTACATTATCTGAGTCGGCTTGCTGGTTATGATTATTCATCATTTGCGAATATTTTTCAGAATGAAAGATCCCCTGAATTTCTGACAACAACGGGTCAAAATAATATGTCTGTTATTGGAAGTGGTTTCTGGGGATATAATAACCCAAAAAACTGGGAAGCATCCTATCATTGGGAAAAAGAAGGTAATCCTCCCTGGGTTCCAACAGCATCATGGAAGGTTGATCAAAATCAGGGAAATGTGAAAGGATGGAATAGCTCATTAAGTAATGCTACAGAACCTATACCCCAAGCTTTAAGATACTCGGTTCACCTAAAGCTAGTAGCCACAAATCTTGCTCAAGCAGCTTATAGTGATGCCATTACGCCGCGAGTTGAGTTCGATGGTTCAGGGTTAGCACCAACCTTAGATTATCTTCGTAATGAAGCACCAGATAAATTCCAATCTTTACAAGAAATGTTGAAAAGAATTGTTCCTGGTGTTAGGGAGGTAGGGGTAAGACGAGCTAAGGTTAAAGTCAATCGTCTACGCTTAATCGAAGTCGATGGAAAATCTATTTCATACGAAGAAAGTCAGGAAATAGCAGGGCAAGAAGTTGTCCTAGATATGAATACAGGTGAACGAATTCCAGGCCATGCTATTAGTGAGGGAACAATGCTCACTCTGGGATTATTGACTGTTCTGATGAGTCCTAAACAACCTAATTTAGTGTTACTTGATGATATTGAACAGGGACTACACCCCAAAGCTCAACGAGAATTAATGACTGTTTTTAAGGAAATTATTCAAGACAACAACTATCTGCAAATTATTTTTTCAACCCATTCACCTTATATTGTGGATGAACTGACTCCTTCTCAAGTCCATGTATTAAGTAATGCGAATTCTGGTTTTACTTGTTGTAAAAGGTTGGATGAACATCCTGATGTAGAATGGGCAAAACAAACTTTAACTACTGGAGAATTCTGGGATGCTGAGGGAGAAGATTGGGTGGTTGCAGGAGAAAGAAATGATTGAATTTATTGTGATTGTAGAAAGTAGTGCCGATGCACGAACTGCTACTCAATTAGCCGAGCGCATTTTAGTAGATAAAATTGAATGGTTAGAAGATGAACAGCTTCAATATTTATTCCGATGGAGTGGTTTAGAAGCGGGTACAGAGCATTCTTGCTGGACAAATATCATTGATATAACTCAACGTCTTTCTGCTCAATTTAAGTTCCCCAAAATCCGATCCAATGGAAAATTAAAAACGGATGGTCAATCAGCTTATAAAGTTTTGACATTAATCAATTTTCTACAATATAAACAAAATAGGAATATTAAAGCTGTTATTTTTATTCGTGATTTAGACAATCAACCGGAACGAAAGGAACATATCAAGCAAGCGCGTTCAGAACAGAAAGATCAATTAGAAATTGTTATTGGTACAGCCGACCGAATGCGGGAAGCATGGGTTCTAAATGGGTTTATTCCTTTGGTTCAAAAGGAAGAACAAATGTTAGAAGATATAACACAAAAATTGACCTTTGATCCTTGTAAAGAATCACACAGATTACGATATAAGTTATTTGATGAACCTGATCGAATTAGAAATCCTAAAGTTGTTCTCGAAAAGTTAACAGGAGGCGAGATAGAACGTGAACAGAAGTGTTGGAAAGAGACGAGTTTGGAACTTCTCAAAGAAAGGGGTATTCATACAGGATTAACAGACTATATTGATGAAATTGAGCAACGATTGATTCCTATTTTATCTGAGTAAAAGTTAACATTTTTAGTTGGTGCGTGCGCTGCGCTTACGCACCCTACTTTTTAGAGGGTAGCGATTAGACGAGCTTGTTGAAAAGGGCGATCGCAAATTATACTATTATATTCACAAGTCATTTCAATTTCATCAATCCAGGCTTTTTGTAAATTAAATCCATGTAATTGTAACTGAATTTGATGATATGAAAAGGGATAATCCCCTTGTTGTTCCCAAGTCAATGTCATTGAATTTCCGTTTTCCTTCATCCCATCTCCTGAAGACTCAATAGTATTTGGCTCAGTTTCGGCTAGTAAGTTAGGAAGTAGTTGATTGGTTGTTGCTGAGGTGAAACTGGGTTGAAGTTGAAATTGATCGATTCTTGAGGTTTCATATCCATCTCCCTCATCACTATATAATATTCCTTGAGCGGTTTTATCACGGGTTGGATAGAGATGTAAGATTAATGTTTTTCCCTCTTCCATTGGAATAATACTTCCGGCTTTTATTAATAGCGGAATTCGTTCTAAAGGAGCATCGAATTCAACGGTTTGGGAACCTGTTAATTGTTGATCATCCCAAAAATGATACCATTCTCCTTGAGGTAAATAGACACTGCGCGATCGCATTCCAGATTCATAAATCGGACAGATCATTAAAGCATTCCCTAATAAAAACGCATCATCAATACCCCATAAATTACTATCCGTTGGATCAAGCCAAAATATCGGACGCACTGGGGGATATCCTTTTTGATGGGTTTCCCAAGTTAAGGTATAAATATAGGGAATTAATCGATAACGTAATTTCAAGAATTCGCGTAAAATATTTAACGTTGGTTCTCCATATATCCAAGGGGTTCGATGTTCCACGTTATTAGAAGAATGAGTCCGATAAAACATCATAAAACTCGACATTTGAAACCAACGTAAATACAATTCTGCGCTAGGGTTTCCTTGAAAACCTCCGGTGTCTGAACCACTATAGGGAATACCGGATAATCCTAACCCAATAACGGTTGAAATAGTTTGACGTAAAGCCGCCCAACTCGACTCAATATCCCCCGTCCAAACCCACGCATAACGTTGTAAACCTGCCCACCCTGCACGAGATACAATAAAAGGGCGTTGATGGGGTCGAGATTGACGTAAACTTTCAAAAGCGGCGGAGGTTTGTAACATTCCATAAACGTTATGAATTTCTCGATGATCTCCGCCTCGACCTTCAACAAAATGACGAGTTACTTTTGGTAATGAACGATCTCCCCAAGCAATAAAAGCCGCAGGTTCGTTCATATCATGCCAAAACCCACCAACTCCAACTTCTAATAAATATAAATATTGTCGTGTCCACCAACGGCGTACCATTGGATGAGTAAAATCAGGAAAAACTGTCCATCCCGGCCATACAGGAGCTATTACTAATTCACCATTGGGATATTTACAAAAAGCATGAAGAATTTGCCCCTGTAAAAACATTTGATTATGGCGAGTATATTTAACTCCGGGGTTGAGAATACTAATAAATTTTACCCCATGTACTTCGAGTTCTTGAATAAAGCGTTGTAAGTCAGGAAATCGTTTAGGATCAATCGTAAACGCTTGATAATCTACCATGACATCAATATCAAGATGAATGGCACTTAATGGCAGATCATTTTTTTCAAAATGGCGATAGGTTTCTCTAACTTGGGTTTCAGTTCCAAACCCCCAACGAGAATGATGATAGCCTAATGCCCAACGGGGAGGAAGGGGAGAATGTCCGGTTAATTCAGTGTAATTTTTGATTAATTTAGGAACAGAACCAAGGGTGAAATAATAGCGCAATGCACCGCCGCTAAAATTGGCTATTGCTGTGTCTGAAAATTGAAAAATAGCTTCATAAGGATTTTCATAAAAAATTAAATAACTGCCTTGTTCATGTAATCCTAAATATAGGGGAATACATAAATATATGGGGTCAGAACCGGGGCTATATTGTCCGGCTGCGTCAAAATTCCACATTCTAAATTTTTTCGGCTCTGCGGTGGGTTTCCCTTTTTTTGTAACTTCTTTGGCTAATCGTAAATTTAAGGGAAATGCACGTTCTCCTAAACCATAAATATGTTCTTCCGAGCGTAAATTAGCTCGATGTATCCATTGTTCTTCTAATTTTTCTGGAGGATATTCTTCGCGGATTAATTGGTGTTGATGATCGAAAAATTTCAGATGACCTTGATCTTGAACCTGGATCGTTAATGTTGTGTTTGGGGAGGTAACTGTCCAAGCATTTTCAAGTTGATTTAAAAGGGGGTTAATGGTTTCCCATTCCTGACGTTCAATGCCATAGGGATAGGGTAAAACGCTGGGTTTCCAAGTGATTCTAACGAAATCATCGGTTAAAAATGTAAGCTCTAACTCTGCTTTTTCAAAATAAAATATTGTGCCTGTTTCTGTATTTTCTGCTCTTAATAATTTCCCTGGTGTTTCTCCTGTTTTTGAGGAATGGGGTTGTAGGGGGGGAATATTACGGTCAGCGCGATCGCGTTTATAAGAATATAAGATAGCTTGAGGGGTGTAGGTTAAATAAATCAAATTGCCCCAGAAGAATTTCCATTTTAAATATATTTTTTTCAGGAAATTTTTCATATTATTAAAACAATAAACTTTGGGCTAAAAAGAACAAAACTCTAAGCTATTTTAACAAGGGAAAAACTGGGGGAAACCTCTCTCGCCCCCAGGCGTAGCCTGTTGATAAATTTATCAAGATTTAACATCCTTAAGCTGCTTTTGGTGTTTGTTGATCTTGGAAATTGGGTTGGGGAGTTGGTTCTAATGTCCAACCTGCTTTGAATAATTTTTGATAGGTTGCCCACCCTTTAGAACCACCGGGAATCGTATAATCAGGAATAGAGAAGTTAGCCATTAAATAATAAGGAACCCAAGGCTTATTGGCATCAAGTCGCAGATGTAGAACTGTTGTTCCATTACTTCCAAGCCGGGGTATCCAACACATTTGTCCAGTCATAATTGACTCCTTTTTTAATTATAATCTTGATTTCAATCAAGCAAGGTTAAACTATCACACGTTCTCGCAATCCTTAGTTTTATTCTGTTTCAGCAAAAATCAATTGACCTCTACATAAGGTGGGATTTACCTAGGAAAATAAATCTATCTTTCTAGGTAATAGATGGGGAGGATTTTGTATTTCTCCCCTACATCCCACCCCTAGGCTTGCTTCCAAATTTGTTGAATATCCCCCGGAAGCCACCCTGTAATTTCTTGAATCCGTTCTTTAGAAAGTTCGGCTTTTGTAGCAGAAAATACGGCTTTAATTACGGTTTCTGCATTCGTTGTTGGCGGTAAACCGCCTTCATTAGCAACACGAATCAGGAATTTTTCAGAATCAATTCCTGATAAACCAGGCCCTTTCAATGGCGGACGAATACGGCTTAAAAAACCGACAATAGGATTTGTATCTTGCCACAACTCAGCAATTTCCATTTGTAGCCTTTTATTGGAAGTTGGTATCACTTCTTTATGCAATTCTTCAGCAACGTGATCGGCGGTTTCTGTACTCATCACATCGCGCATCACCCGAAAGACAACTTCTGTAATATCTCTGGCATCATAGAGATCAGAAAGACCTCCCTCAACCATGACTTTTTGTAAAAATGCCTTGTCTTTTTCTTGAATTTCCTGATTAGCATCGGGTTGTTTTTGTTGAGTTTGTTCTGCGGTCATGATTTTACCTCTTTTCAAAGTTTAACTGTATTTAAGAAGGTAGAGGAGAAGTGGTAAAAGTGAATCTTTCAAAAGATAGGGGTATTCATTTGGGGTAAAAATTATATCCCAAGATATAAGACATTTATTTGTGGGCTTGTCAAGATGAAATTATGAATACAACACAACGTTTAGCCACTTTAAACCGTATCCGTAAACTCAGCCGTTTAATGGATACTTCGATTCGGATTCCGGGCCTAGGTTTTCGGATTGGTTTAGATCCGATTATTGGTTTAATTCCGGGTTTTGGGGATGTAATTGATACTGCTTTTTCAGGTTATTTAATTTTTTTAGCCACTCGGTTTAAGCTACCCACTTCAGTTTTAGGTTGGATGGTTTTTAATATAATGTTTGAAGGAATATTAGGAACAGTTCCTTTAATTGGGGACATCTTTGATGCGTTCTATAAATCTAATATTCGCAACTTGAAGTTATTAGAAGATCACCTGAAAAACACAGAACCGGAATTAAGCAAATCTGATCCGATGGATTTATCGAGTGTAGAGAAAATTGCAGTATAATAGATTTATCAGACTCAAACTTATTTATGAGTTTGCTCTGCTATTTTCAATCTGCTACCCAATAACCACTGATCTTTCAACTTTATCCATTCCTGATCTTGTCTCCCCTTTTACCAGCAGACAATTTCTAGGCATAATTCTATATTTACCGGATTTTTCCTCAATTTCTGCTGCGCGTAGTCTATACAGATCTGCTCAAAGTAACAGAACAGTTTGTGCTGAACATTTTTTTGCTGTATTTGACTTTAGTGGAGACTAGAAATTTATGTTGACTCTTCTATTATCTGGTGTGGTTAAAGGGGGTATTTTCTTACCCGAATTTTCTGAAACTGCGGGTCTAACTGCGGGTCTAAGTGGGGGTGTAAATTCTATTGTTAAAATATCTGATACTTGCCAACCTTTTTTAATTCTGTCTCGAATTTATAAAAATGGTGATCATGACCCCATTGTTCCGCCTAATTAAAGAGTAGGGGAGAGGAGGACAAGGGGAAAAGTACCCGCGTCCTCGCTTCCTAACTATCTTTATTGTAACCGTTGACGAGCCATCATTCGCCAGGTGAGTAATTCCGGTAAACGCCAGGTAACACCGTTAGATTGTTGATCGGTTTCGTCTTGTTCTAAAGCGGTTTTCCAAAAAACTAAGGCTTGTTTATTGCGGTTTTGGGCTTCTAAAACTTGAGCTAAAATATAGTAAGCTACGGCGTTAGATTCTTTTAATTCTAAGGATTGACGTAACTCGACTTCAGCTTGTTTCGGATTATTTTGCAGGAAATAAGCCCAGCCTAAATTTTTATGTAAAGTGGCTCTGACTCCTTTATCCTTCACCTGAACTAAGGTTTTTTCTAGTTTATCAATGGCTTCATTGGTTTTGCCATCTAAAATTTCCAATCGGGCTAAATTATTAACCGCCGCTTGTGCTGCCCGGTTATTGTCAACATCGACTAGAATTTGATAATGTTTTTTAGCGGGTTCAAACTGTTCGAGTTTCTCATAAGTAGAACCCAAATTATAATGACCTGCACTTAAGGTGGGATGATAGCGAACAGCTTGCAATAAATGGGTTTTAGCAGATTGGAATTCTCCTTCTAAATAGTGTTTATAACCCAGTTCATTAAAGGATTTGCCCATCAACTGATACCAAATTTCTTTGCGGAAATTAGTATTGACGGTATAAGCAATGGGGTGGCTGGAGGTCGTTTCTAACAGCGATCGCTCGGTTAAAAAGTCTAAGGACATTTGCACTTCTGCCGATTGTTCTGAGAGGATCAAATCCGTTGCTAACTCACTCAAGGTTGCGGGTTTTGGACTCACAGCCAACCAACAGACTAACCGAATTTCCAGCTCTGATAATTCCTGATCTGAGCGTAGATGCTGACGCACCAGTTCTTCTAAAACTAAGGTATTTTGCTTGATTAATTTGGTGAGATTTCCCACAGTCAAGTCAGGAATTTTAGCCGCCCATAATTTTAAAATTAAGGGGTTGCCACCACATAAATGAATCAACTCCGAGAGGAATTTACTATCCAAATAGAAGGTATCTTGACCGGATAGCACCATTTGTTGGGCGTCTTGTTCCGATAACCCCGTTAACTGCACAACGGGTTTGGAGGCGAATTTTTGCCACGAATCGGGAAATTCCCAACCGATTAATAAAACGCTACTGCGATGGGAAGATTCGCTAATTTGTTGAAACAAGGATTCATAACTTTTGAAGGCGATATCTTTATGTCCCAATTCTGAGATATGTTCTACCTCATCAATCACTAACAAACATCGAGAATCGGATAAGGTTTTAAGCAATTCGGCGATTTGTTCGGAGTCATCCCAATCCAAAGGCGTTTTAGAAGAAGCGGGAAAGGCTGAGGCAATAAATTCACTCGGCGAAGGTTTGTCTCGCAGCGATCGCCAAATCACTTGGTCAAAGTCCGGGGCAATTTCCTGGACTAATTTCACCCCTAGGGCGGTTTTTCCAATCCCACCGATCCCCTGCATCATCATCAGGTGAGCGCGTTCTGTGACTAATCCCTGTTTTAACGTAGTCAGGGCTTCTGAATGGCCATAAAACAGCCCCACTTTCGGTGCGTTTCCCCAATCAATTTGAACGTTACTGCTGAAACCTTGAGAGTCAACGCCACCCATAGACCGCTTTTTGCGACCGGATTGGCCATTGAGTTGTCCACCGGACTGATTGCCTTCCGATTGATATTCCGCCAGTAAGCGTTGTTGAAGTTTGGCTAACTTTCCAGGGCCAGCACCCGTAATGTTTAACTTCCTATACACTTCTCCTAAGCGTTTTTGCAACGCATCCTTGCGAACGCCTAATTGCTTAGAAATCGCGGTCATGGGTTCGCCTTGAATTGCCCGTGCCATCACTTCCAGTTCATTGTCGGAAATCCCAACTCTCGTGGCTACACTCTTTAAAAACTCTCTGGGTACCATATCAGATTTAACCTAATAAATTAACATTGAATTCCAGCTTGATTCTCAATTGTGATCCTGTCAATGGGTGTTGATTTCTATTGATTGACATTCAGAATCAAGGATCAACTGGAGAGGATCGTCGGGGATGGGACAACAAAGTCGGAACAATTTTGAGTTGTACACCTGAGTATTTCCCGCACCCTTCAAAATGCCTCTATTCTGTGTTGAGTAATTAGTCTAAAAAACTAAACAACTCTATAGTTTGATTCTAGCATATCCTCTCGGTTTTATGAGCTAATTTTCAGAATTTTGGGTTTTCCTGCCCCCTACTACTGAAAAGCCGATTCTATGCGAATCTGCTTTTCATCTCAGAAGACAACTCCTAGAGTAATTTTAGATCTCGTGGGCAAAACGGTCTTGTTGTCAATGCACGGGATTGGAGGCGTCCCGAAAACAGCCGTTTGTAATCAGATAGGGGCTACTAGGTTAAAAGTGAAGATATTTTACCTTCTTCCGGTAGAGACTGGAGCGAATTTTGGGCAATATAATTAAGCAGGATGGGAGCAAAAGATTAGATCGGATCAATCCACCGCAATCCAAATTTCTAGGCCTCAGATCGAGGATGATCAGGAGTGATCTGGGAAAATCTAAATTGAATCTTTAAATTGTTCTCAAAATCAAAAAAATAATGTTAGGATTTAGAAATATTACCAGAGTAAATAAGAATATGGTGATTAGCCGCACCCCCCTCAATAATTCTCCCCATTTCAGTACAAAAAACTTTGATAATTCCCGATTACCTGATAACTCAGTAAAACCTAGACAGGTAAAACTATTATCAACCGGAAAATACTTGCCTAAAAATCAAGTTACAGCCCAACAATTAGGACAACAATTAGGCATTGAAGCGGCTTGGATTGAAAAAAAATCTGGGGTCAAAGTCCGTCATTTTGTCCAAGATGAAACAGCTTCTCAAATGGGCGCAATGGCGGCTACAATGGCTTTAGAGGCTGCGGGATTAGCCTTAAGTGATATTGATTGTATTGTTTGTACCAGTAGTGTTCCTGAGCAGTCTATTCCTTGTACTGCGGCTTTAGTTCAAAAACAATTAGGAGGGGAGTCTTCAGGAATACCAGCTTTTGATATTAATTCAACTTGTTTAAGTTTTGTTGTCGGGTTAGATACTCTCTCCTATTTAGTAGATGCGGGACGGTACTCACGGGTGTTATTAGTCGCCACAGAAATTGCCCTAGCAGTGGATTGGAAAGATCGAGAAACGAGTACCTTATTTGGGGATGGTGCCGCCGCCGCAATTATTGGCAAAACCGACCCCCAGGAGGGATCAAAAATTATCTGTTCTCGCCAAGAAACCTATAGTCAAGGTGCAGATTTATCGGAATGTTTAGCTGGAGGAAATCGCTATCATCCCCGTGAATATTCTGATAATATTGATCGGTTTTTATTTAAAATGCAAGGTCGGGCAATTTACCGTTTAGCCTCTAAAATTTTACCCGGATTTCTAGAACGATTATTACAACCTGCGGGATTAACTTTAGCGGATATTGATCTCGTGATTCCCCATCAAGCGAGTTTAATGGCAATGGGTTTAATTCGCAAAGGATTAAATATTCCTCAAGAAAAATGGATGGTGATCGCACCTAATCACGGAAATACAATCGCCGCCTCAATTCCGATGACCCTCCATGAAGCCATTCAACAGGATAAAATTCATCGAGGCGATCGCATTCTGCTATTAGGAACCTCCGCCGGGTTTTCCGTTGGGGGAATTGTTTTAGAATATTAAAGGGTTGAATGTTGACGGTTGAATGTTGACGGTTGACGGTTGACGGGAATGGGCGGGATAACCCCGCCCCTACGACTTAAATTAATTAATAGCTGAAGAAAAATGATCAATAACTTAATCCTAATTTTAGGGCTAGTAATTTTAGCAGAACGGGTGATTAAATGGATTTTAATTCAACAGTTTTTTCAAAGGGCAAAACTTGAGTCTGAATCTGTCCTCCCCAGTGAATCTGATCAAATTTCGATCCTGCAACCGATTTTAAGCGGTGATCCGACCTTATGGGACTGTCTGAGTCACAATTTAGCCTTAAAAACATCCTATCAACTAGAATTTATTTGGTTAATTGATCAAAATGATCCGGTTGCACAGTTGGGATGTCGTCAACTGATAGAAACCTATCCCGATGTTAGCGTTAAATTAATTTCTCTACCTCCATCTCCCAATCAAATTAGTCCCAAAATGTTTAAACTGATTGCTGGACTGAAGGAAGCAACAGGTAATATTATTGCCGTTTTAGACGATGATACCCTGTTACCCAATCAAGCTTTTGATCAGTGTCTTCCCTATTTAGAAAAACCGGAGATTGGCGTTGCTTTTGGTTTACCCTATTATGTAAATTTTTCTAATTTTTGGTCAACGTTAGTGTCCAGTGTCGTGAATGGGAATAACTTACTCACCTATATTCCCTATACTTATCTAATTAATCCCTTTACGATTAATGGGATGTTTTTTGTAATCAAACGAGAGGTGTTAGAAAAAGTCAATGGATTTACGGATTTAGATAAATTTATTGTTGATGATTATGCGATCGCTCAACATTTTCGCCAACAGGGTTATCAACTCGCTCAAACTCCCGTTTGTCATGGAATTAGTACCCAAATTCAAGATTCTACCCACTATTTTAACCTGATCACACGCTGGTTTATTTTCCCCCAAGCCTCGATTTTAAAATCTTCCTCTATTCCAGAATTAATCGTTTTTTATTTAATGGCATTTTTGCCCACAATGTTCCCGTTTATCGTTTTCCTGTACAGTTTATTGTTTCCCTCTGTCTCTGCTTTAATTTATAGCCTGATTTACTTTAGTTTAAATTATGCAATCTTAACCTATTTTAATCAAAACTATCTGCGAAATGCAACCCCAAAAGCCCAGATTATTGTTTTAATCCTGGTTCAAATTTTACTCCCGATTCAGATTATTATCACCCTATTTCTACCCCGAAAAATTAACTGGAGAGGAAATATTATGCAATTAACCGAAGATGGAGGATTTGAATTTATTCAACGTCGAGATTCTTTTTATAGCAGGGAACAGGGAATAGGGAACAGGGAACAGGGAACAGGGAACAGGGAACAGGAATAAAAAGACAAAAGACCTGAGATGAAAACCGACTCAGGGGGTTTTAACCCCCGTGAATATTTCTTCAATCTATGTTAATATTTGGGCAAAGTTAGCAGAAATATTATTAATAAATCGAGGAAATCATTCAACAGTTTTTACAAAAGCACAGCAAGAAAATCGCTTATTTATAATTTCTACAGGAGAACACGCACATCTTAATTATTTAAGCGATCGCCATTCACAAACAAACCTTATATGTTCGTCCCTTACTGATCAAAACCGATGGAACGATTATTAGCGGTCATCGGCGTTGGCGAACCTTGCTGGCGTTGGGATGGGAAAAAGCTCCGGTTCAAGTCTGTCACTTTGAAAGCGAAGACGAGGAATTATTTATCTTGATTGCAGAAAACCGTCAGCGCCAACAGACAACGGTGCAGAAAATTCGAGAAGGCATGATTGTAGAACCCCTCGCCCGCAAACTCAGAAATTGTTACGCTTGTCAAACTACGCCACGAACTTCCGACTCAGAAATTACAGTTTCATCCCAGAACCCTCAACACCCTTCAATGGAAAATTTTCCATTAGCGAGGTTTAATCTGAATTTGAATGGAAAACAAATGCAACTGACTGAGAATATTGTGGCAGCGATTGTGGGGTTAGGTTGTGGCAGAACTTACCGAAAAGGGCGTGTAGCGATAAAAACCCCCAAACAAGCTAAAATTTTGCTCAAAGAACAGACAATTTTTAACCCCATTGATATGAAAGCAGAACCCGATTCACAATCCCCAACTTCCGCAGAAAATCAATCCCTAACCGACAAACCCGATGATATTAAAACAACTCAACAAGAATTCACTCCCGCCATTGGAACTTGGGTGATGATTAAAATTCCTTTAGTACCGAAAGAGAGAATTCCTCAACGGAAATGGAATGGATTTTGGGGTCGAATTACGGCCGTAGGAATGACCGTCAAGGTTGATATGGGAAGCGAGATTTTATCGCTACTTTTATCAGATGTTGAAGTGATTGAAAATCCCCAGCCTGATTTTTGTCAAGTTGCAGAGCGAATTCTCAGATTGCAACGCTTTGATACTGTGCATGAGTTTGGAAAAATGATCTTAAACCGAATGCAAAAACGGTTATCCTGGGATGCAGCCATTTTAACTTATCTTGATGCGGTCGAACAAATTGAATTAGCACATCGAGCGATTGAACAAGCGTTTTAGATATAGTTGTGTTTTCCCGGTAAAAAAAATTACCTGATTAGGTAAGTTTGCAAACATCAGCAATTTTCGCTTAATATAGGTTTGTTTAAAGTTACTTAGAGATCTAAGCAAAAATTTTAAAATTTATGAAGATTATTTCATTGCGAGTAAAGAATAACTTTTTGGGTTGGGATTTTAATGAAATCAAGTTTTCATCAAATTTAATCCTTTTAGTTGGTATATCAGGTGCAGGTAAAACCCAAATTCTACGTGCCATTATCGATTTAAGACGTATTGCAAATGGAAAAGCTATAAATGGGTTTGAATGGGAAATCATATTTTCTACCGTAGATGGGACTGAATTTGTTTGGGAAGGTAGCTTTGCTACTGTTGAAAAAAATCAACTAAATTTTGATTATGCTGAAAAAGAAAACCAAGATGACAAAGAAAAACCACCATTAATTTATGAGAAACTCAGTTCAAAAAATGAAGTTTTAAGTGAGCGAAACCAAGAAGAAATAAAGTTTAGAAATAGCCCCATGCCCAAACTTTCTTCCCATCAATCAATAATATATATTTTTAAAGAAGAACCTATTATTAAGAAAGCCTTTGATGCCTTAAATAAAATAGAATATCGTGACCACACAAGACACGGTGGTTTCCCCCTTAGAATTCAGGAAAAATCTTTGCATTCTCTTAAAAGCAAGTATAAAACTTTAGAGAATATAGTAAATAGTGATGAAGATATTAGGACTAAAATGTATCTGACTTATGAAAATAACTTAGATATTTTTGATAAAATTAGATCGACATTTATTGAAATTTTCCCACAAGTAGAAAATATCAAGATTGAATCACTTGAAACAGATGATGTACTAAAAAAAATCTCTGACAATGTTCCTGTTATTTATATCAAACAAAAAGCTGTCCACAAATGGATTAGAGAAGATAGGATGTCTTCTGGTATGTTACGCACAATTATTCATATTAGTGAAATTTTTCTTGCCAATGAAGGTTCGGTAATATTGATTGATGAATTTGAGAATAGCTTAGGGATAAATTGTATTGACATATTGACTGATGACCTTATTCACGAAAATAAAACCTTACAATTTATTGCCACAAGTCATCACCCTTACATTATTAATAATATTCCGTATGAATATTGGAAAATAGTGACCCGGCAGGGGGGACACATTAGCATTTGTAATGCTTCAGATTATCATCTGGGTAAATCTAAACAAGACGCATTTATTCAATTAACTAGGGCTTGCTGAATAAGTAACAGAAAAGGAAACGAATGATTAACTAGCGGGACTTAAACAAAAAAGAGAAATAAAACGGCTATAATTACAACAGGGTAAGTATTCTACGTTGAGAGGCTTCGATGAAAGAAACCACTCCATCTGCTATGCCACCATGCTTTGAGAAATGGTGTGCTAGGTTCGATCCGGTGTTGAGCAATCCATCTCAAAAAAGAGGATTTAGGCACTATTTAGGCGGATTATTGGGCGAAAGTGAACGAAAAAACTTAACTCAGATGTCAAATAACGCAGTAGGTGTGGTTTATCACCAATTGCATCATTTTTTGACAGAAGCAACCTGGGACGCAGAGAAAGTCAACGAGCGACGACTGCAAATCATGCAACAATGCAGTCAAACAAAGGTCAGGAAAGGATTTACTTTAATAATTGATGATTCAGGACACCGAAAAAGTGGTAAGGAAACGGCGGGGATTGGAAGACAATACATAGGAGAAATCGGCAAAACCGATAATGGAATCGTGTTGGTAACGACCCACTTATATGATGGGGTAAAAAGTCTGCCTTTAGATGTGGAATTGTATCAACACGCGAGTTCATTACCAGGAGGAAAGCAAGATTCAGATTTCGTTAAAAAGCCAGACCTAGCATTGAAGTTAATCGACAAATGCCTAAGCCGAGGGTCTAAACCGGGAGTCGTATTAGTAGATGCTGGATATGGAAATAATCGGACTTTTTTGAAACAATTAGAGTCAAGAAAGCTAAAATACATAGGGCTTGCTGAAAAAAGGGGAAAAGCCAGAACAGGGGGAGGAGAAGACAAGAAAAAATGAATCAGGTGCAAGGAATGGGTGTNCGGTATCCATTGGGCCATGATTACCCAGCGATTCTCTTCTGAGAGTTTTCCCTCAAATGGCAGTTTGAATTCTTCTGCTGGTGTCCTTGGTTGTTCGTCTTTACGGTACATTTTCCCCGACTCCTGCAAGGTTTTTGGGCTATTTTACACCCATTCCTTGCACCTGATTCATTTTTTCTTGTCTTCTCCTCCCCCTGTTCTGGCTTTTCCCCTTTTTTCAGCAAGCCCTAAATTAGTGGCTGCTGATTTTATTATTTCAGGTGATACGGATCTTCTGAATATTAGAGAAAAAATCACAATTCCTATTGTAAGTGCTGGTGAGTTTTTAGAGATTTTAGCAGATTCTACCAGCTAATAAAGTTTGGCGTTGTTATCATATTAGGCTAGGGGGTGCGTGCGCTAGGCTTACGCACCCTACGGAATGGCTAATCTAATATGGCTCCTCGTTGTTTTAGGTTAAGTTTAGCTTCTGGGGAAAGTCCCACCACACCTAAGAATTTAGCATTTTCTACAATAGCATTGGTAAGATAAATTCCACTTAAATTAGAACCACTTAAATCAGCATGGGTTAAATTAGCTGCGGTTAAATTGGCTCCAATTAAGTTAGTTTCTTTCAAATCTGTATAACTCAAATCTCGTTCAATACCTCCTTGAGTCACAATATCCTGAACCAGTCGCCATTTCTCACTCAGTTCGGTGGTTTCATCAATTAAGGTTCCGCTTAAATTTGCACCTTTGAGATCCGCATTTAAGAGCGTTGCACCTTTGAGATCCGCACCAATTAAATTAACACCTGTGAGGTTAGAATTGGTCAAAATTGCACGGGTAAGATTGGCGTTAATTAATTTAACATTGGTGAGATTAGCTCCTGTTAAATTAGCCCCAATCAGTTTTGTATAAATTAAATTTGCTCCACTTAAATAGGTATTAATTAAATGAGCGCGATTGAGATAAGCACCGACTAATTTAGCACCATTGAGATAAGCTCGGCTGAGATCTGACCCACTTAAATCAGCACCACTCAAATTAGCATTAATTAAGTTAACTCCAGTTAAATCTGCTTCGCTTAAATCTGCTTCTTGTAAGTCAGCATTAATTAGATTTGCACCGCTTAAATCTACACTACTTAAATCAACGCCCTTAAGTTGTACTCCAATTAAGATAGCGCCCCGAAAATCCCTTTCCCCGTGATTATACTTTTCTAGTAATTGTTTAATGTCCATTGTTTAATATTTTACTTAATTCGTGTTACCCTAACTAGAAACTGAAGTTTGTACTGATGAAAAACTGAAAAACATCCTTATGGGTCAGAGGACTGTAATTTCTTTCGAGTCCGACGAGCAGAACGCAATAATTTAACCCGATAAGGATCAGCATCGGTACGCCAGTAGACACGATAACCCCTGATTTCTGCACAATGGTCTTCTAAACATTTTAACCAATTCAGGCGCGTTTGAATCAACTTAAAGTTATCTAATAGTCCCCATTTTTCTTCTTGCTCACTCAGTTTCACCAACTGTTGATAGTGAGGATACTCCGGGGTGACAAAGGTGTGTTTCCGATGCAAAATTGGGGGATTAGGGCCATCATAAGTTTGATAGCTGACATGAAGATCCCGCAGATCAATTTGCATACAGCTACTCAGGGTGGGATGGGTTTCGATATCAAAATCTGGAGAAAATAAATAGGAAATTTTGGGAGTTTTGATATGAAACTTAATTAAGTTTGCACCTTCAGGACGCCCCAAAGTTTGACTAGCACATCCCTCATAGAGCCGCAGTAAGGGAGAAAGTTTTTCCAGCGCTGAAATATGAATCCAGAGGGAATTGGTTCGTTTTTGACCTACTGCACTATTTTGGCAATGGTTAGCAATAATTTTAGGATCACCAAGAGTATATAACATTAAATCTGCCAAATTACAAGATTTTATATAACTGCCGAATAAACCTTTTATATCATTTTTCATTTGTTCTGAAAGTTGAAATAGTTTAGGACGACGACCAAATCGACTTAAGGCAATATACACCAGTAAATCTTGACGACGTTTATGGGCGATCGCATCCCATTCATCGGGATTTGTGACTTGTAAAATCACTTTAAACGCTCGTTTTAAGCTGCTAAATTCCTGTTTAATTGGGTCTGCTTCTGGAAGTTCATAATCTACAGGTAAACGACCGCGATCGCTAACAAATTCAATTAAGGGTTGCAGTAATTCTTGATAATCTTCAAACCGTTTAACGTTTAAACGCACCTGGGGAGAAGTTAACCGAGATCGGAAGCGAGAAGCGCGAAATTTTTCGGCTTCCATCTCATCCCGAAAAACAATATAAACCCCTAAATCTAAAGGAATTGCATCAACATTCAACACCTGATCAATATAAACTTTGAGTTCTTCCTGTTGATAATATTTTTGAAAGGTATTGCGGTTAGTAATTACCCCATCTCCATAAACCATAATTCCTTTTTCTTGGGTATCAACTAACACTTGTGCTGCTACAATTAACACGGATTGAGCTAAATTCCAAGCTTGAATTAACGCTTCCCGTCGTTCTATTTGACATTCAATCACGTTAATCACATAGCCTATATTAACAATATTTGATTCAACGCGAGGAGTCTGGGGAGAATAATAAGGGTCCCATCCGGTACTCGTATATCCCTGTTCAGCTAACCGTTGAATATCTCCCCCATATCCACAGCCATAATCAAAAAAAGTGGCGTGTTCCTGAAACAATTCGGCTTCCAAAGCTAAACGAACGGGACGAGATAAATTTTTACGCGGAATTGCGGCTCGATGACGTTCAATTTTGGGTAAAAACTGTAAAGAATCCTCAGAATTTAGGGGGGTTAAATTCTCCGTAAGTTCTGAAAATTTTATCACCCGATGATCTTGAATTTCTACCCCATGTTTGTCTAAGTGTTGTTGCCAACCTTTTTGAGTTCCAATGGTTCGATAGAGACGAGTTTCTGAGTTGAGAAATTCTGAATAGGATGAAGTTTTTCGAGGTGTTAATAATCCTAGGGATTCTTCTGTTTCGGTGAGTTGGGTAAATTTTTGATAATGGGGATAATTGGGAGTAATAAAGGTTTCTTTTCGATGTAAAATCGGAGGATTATTACTATTAGAATAATCCATAATATTAACGTTTCCCGTTTTGACATTCACTTGAAAACTGGCTGTTAAGGCAGGATGGGGATTCAGATCAAAGTCAGGATAAAATAAATAAGAAATAACAGGTTGATTCGTATGAAATTTAATTAGGGTAAAGGGTTTTAAGGGAGGTAAATAAAAACGGCTTAATTGTTCATAGAGTCTTAACACAATATTGAGTTCAGGTAAGGCTGAATAATGAACATATAAAGCATTGGGAAGTTTTTTACCCAGGGAACTTTGCTGACAATATTGAGTAATAGAATTCGGGTTTTGAAGATTCAGTAACAATTGATCAACCCGAAAGCAAGTTTGTTGATAACTGCCAAAATAGTTAGAAATTTCTCGTTGAATTTCGGGAGCAAAATCATCAAAACATTTCAAACGGGGAGGAACTTGTCGTTGTAGAGCTTGTAATGCTAGAAACACCAGCAAATCATCCCCTCTATTGAAATCACGGTTTAGAGGGTTCTGTTGAGTTAAAACCTCAGAGGTGGTAAGGCATTCCCAAGAGTAACTCTGGGGAGGAAAAACGAGATGATGACTGCTACTCATTCGTCTGACCCCAATTAAAACGTAGCGGTTTATTCTGATTTTAAAGCAAAAAACAGGAATGAAGAATTAAGAATAATGAAGTTTTATCTAAAAATTTCTCAACTATGGCTAACGAATCCCTGTTTCCGGCTCAATCCCATTATGCTGTCACCCCAGAACCCCAAAATCTAACCCTTCGACGTCGCCGCCTTCACCAAGGTGTGATTTTATTATTATTAATCGGTTGTTTTTTTAGTGGGTTAGGGATTCAACTGGCTCGGCTGCAATTACTCCAGGGAGAATATCATCGAATTCGGGCTGAAAATAATCGTTTACGTCTGATTCCTGTTCCGGCTAAACGAGGGTTAATTTTAGATCGAAACGGGTATTTTTTAGCCGGAAGTCAATTATCTCGTTCGGTATATTTATGGCCCCAAGAACAATCTCCTGAAGAATGGAAAATAACCGTTGAACAACTCCAATCTATTTTAAATATTCCGGCTGCTGAAATTATTGAAAAATTAGAAAAAACCGGATATCGATCTCGAATTCCCGTTCGAGTTAGTCCGAATCTTTCTGCTCAAATGTTTATTAGTTTAGCGGAGAAAGTGGAAAATTTACGCGGTGTTGAAGTTCGGGGAGAATCTCGACGGAGTTATCCGAATGGAAATTTAGCGGCTCATATTTTAGGTTATATTGGTGAAGCAACATCAGAGGAATTAAAACAAAATCCCGATTATCCGATGGGAATGATGGTCGGAAAAACAGGAGTTGAAAAATTAGCAAATTCTAAAATAGAGGGAATTTGGGGAAATCGATTAATTGAAGTGGATGCTAAGGGTCAGGAAATTCAAGAGTTAGGAGTTCAACCTCCCCAACAAGGTGAATCTATTCGCTTAACCTTAGATTTAGCCTTACAAAAAACGGCAGAAAAAGCTTTAGCAAATCGTCGAGGTGCAGTTGTAGTTTTAGATGTTAAAACCGGAGGGATTTTAGCCTTAACCAGTGGGCCGACTTTTGATCCGAATGTATTTACAGATCAAGTCACAAGTCAAGAATGGAAACAACTACAAAGCACGGAACAACCTTTATTAAATCGAGCGTTACAAGGATATCCTCCGGGGAGTACCTTTAAAATTGTGACGACAACCGCCGGAATTGAATCGGGGAAATTTTCAATTACATCTAAACTCGCAACTTCTTCAGCGATTAAAATTGGTGGAATTGCGTTTCATGAACATGGAAAAGGTTATGGTGTGATTGGATTTAAAGATGCTTTAGCTTTTAGTAGTAATACCTTTTTTTATCAGGTTGGGGTGAAAACTGGAGCAGAAAATATTGCCAAATGGGGAAAAGAATTGGGAATTGCAGGAACGATTAATCTGGATTTATTGGGGTTGGATGGGGCAAATTATGGGCAAATTCCTACCCCCAAAGAGAAGGAAAAATTATATGGAGAACCTTGGTATTTGGGGGATACAGTTACGATGGCAATTGGTCAAGGTTTAGTCTTAGTAACGCCCTTAGAATTGGCGGTAATGATTTCTACGGTAGCAAATAATGGGTGGCGAGTTCAACCTCATTTATTAATGTCTCAAACGAATATATCTGAAACCAAACCGATTAAAACTCAAATTTCTGCATCCACCCTGAATTTAATTCGCGCCGGATTAATTGATGTGGTCAAAAAAGGAACAGGACGGGGATTAAATGACGGGACTATTCCTTTAACGGGTGGAAAAACGGGAACAGTTGAAATCCCTGGACAGCCCGATAATGCGATGTATGTTGGGTTTGGGCCTGCAAATAAACCTGAAATTGCCATCGCTGTTGTAGTGGAAGGGGGAGGATATGGTGCGGTTTCTGCGGCTCCCATTGCCCATGATATTTTTAAAACCTATTTTAGTAGTCGGAACGTTAAATCTAAATCTAAATCTTAAATCTAGAACGATCTGATCGCATTAGGTGTTAAAAGAGGAGAGGTGCAATCTTGTTGTTGAGTTTTTAATAGAAAAGGGGGAACATCAGTTAACAGTAAGCTTTGAATTTCATTTTGTACCCTTTCCTCTAACCTCTAGGGTGATCTGATTCGATGAAAATTGAGGTTAATTGCTAAGAAATTAATAAATTACAAATAGCACTATTATGCAGGATTAATTCGCGCGATTCTTGACGAACTAATCCTTCAATTACAGCTTCTTGTAACTTTAAAAAAGCTTGAAAATCCTCTATCCCATATTTAGTTGTTTGCAAAAGCTTACGCAATCGTTCTTCGGCATCTACGGTTAGATAGCCTGTCTCTAAACAAGTCTCAACAATTAGGTTAATTTTATTCATTTTTGTTTACATCTCGTTACAGAATGGTGAGGGATTTTGTACAAAAATCACGTTTTTATTCTCCGTACTTACACGGAGATATGGCATCTTTCTAAAGAGGGATTATTATTATTAAAGTTTGATATAGTCAATCATCAAAACCTAAAAATAGACGATTAGGAAATTCTAAAGTTCCCTGTTTTTAATTTTGTCACCAAAAGTAGGAGTGAACTACCATCCATCGCTGTCAACTTCAGGCTAAAATTTTAGCGATTATAGCAGTCGCTATAGCACTTAAGACTTGGATTCTGGCAAACGCGGGTGTGCCGCACAGCCGATAAATGATTGTCTAGCACCCTAAAATGTACTATTCTACATAATCATATAATCGGTTAATTTTTTCCTTCCTATGTCATTGAATCGCCGTCAATTTCTATTGTTAATGGGTCTGAGTGCTTCTAGTGTTGTTGGGTGGGAAATCAAGAAGGGTTTTTTGACCGTTTCCGAGCCTCCGCATCAAAAAATTTTGGGGGTAGATCCGGCGATCGCAGAGATTTCTGACCCTAAACCGCTATTTCGTTTTGTCACCATTGGAGATGCAGGAACAGGAGAAAAGGGACAATATGATGTCGCTAATGCCATGTTTCGCTATCATCAAAACCATCCTTTTCAAGTGGTAACTTTATTGGGAGATAATATTTATATAAACGGCGAAATTGAGAAAATTAATCAAGTTTTTGAGAAACCCTATCAACCCTTACTCCAACAAGGAGTTAAATTTTATGCTTGTTTAGGGAATCACGATATTAGAACAGAAAATGGCGATCGCCAAGTCACTTATCCTTTATTTAATATGAAAGGTCGTTACTATACTTTTCAATATAACCCGGTGCAATTTTTTGTTTTAGATGCTAATGAAAATGCTGACTGGGAAAAACAAATGCCTTGGTTAGAAAACCAACTGCAACATAGTCAATCTGCTTGGAAAATCGTTTATAGTCATTATCCCATTTATTCTTCTGGGGTTTATGGGGTTAACCCAGAATTGATGAATCGATTAACCCCGTTGTTTAAAAAATATGGGGTGCAACTTTATATGAATGGTCATGAACATGATTATGAACGCACAAAACCAATTGATGAAACAACGTATTTAACAAGTGGAAATGGAGGTGCAGCAATTCGCCCTGTCGGAAGTTCAGAGTGGACAGCAACCGCCGCCTCAATATTAGGATTTACTGCCATTGAGATTTATCCAGATCGAATGGTTATTCAGGCAATTGACACAGAAAATCAAGTGTTTGATCAGGGAATTATTCTCTTATAATAGCACTTTCTTAGTCTATTTAAAATTAGGAGTACCCAGCAATGCTAGAATTTTATCAAACTGGAAGTTTTCCACTGCGAAGAATGATCCGAATCTTTTCTTGATGTTCTGGGACTAAAGTTGAGCTTTTCAGAAGCAGTTGAGCAAAACCCAAAATTGCGTTCAAAGGCGATCGCAATTCGTGGCTCATATTCGCCAAAAAGGTGCTTTTCACTTCGGCGGCGGCTTCTGCTTTTTGTTTAGCGATCGCTAACTCGGCGGTACGTTCCTCGACTTTTGTTTCCAGAGTTCGATGAGATTCTGCTAAATTTGCATAGAGTCTAGCATTTTCAATGGCGATCGCAGCCTGGGCGGATAAAAGTTTTAATATTTCTAAGCGATCATGGGTAAACGCACCCGTGGCGCGATCGTTTTCTAAATAAACAATACTGCATCTAAAGTTAGGGGTTCTAAATGAATAGAATTGATTGTTATTTCTGCCTTTAATTTCATGATAATATCTGAAAGAATGATCGGAATTTCCGGCTGAATTTCATGGGGAGAAATCGGTTGTTTAGCAATATGACAATGGACTAACTCTAACGCATCATCAGTTTTAAAAGGTAACTGTCCGGTTAGCAATTCATAAAAGGTGATACCCAGAGAATAAAAATCAGTACGATAATCTAATGAACAGTTCATCCGTCCGGTTTGTTCGGGTGAGATATACGCTAAAGTTCCTTCCAAAAGGTTCGGATTTTTCAGGGTAGGATTTTCACGGGTGAAGGTAGTAGAAATCCCAAAATCAATAATTTTTAGTTCTTCTCGGTTGAATCAAGGTTGTCAACTTATCGATATCAAGCTGGACAAATCTAATAAAATACCATCAGGTCGCTTGGCTTCCTCTAATTATAAACCTTCAGACCTGAAGCTACTAGCAGATTTTGAATAAAATATATTGACTAAAATTTCAATTCGATCTAAAATAGAATATGATCCTAAATTTTTAAGGAATTATTAGTCTGTGACTGTGCAAAAAAATCCCCTAGTTAAACCTTTTTTAAAATGGGCAGGAGGGAAGCGACAATTATTACCTGAAATCCTAAAATATCTTCCTAAAAAGATAGGTAAAGCTACATACTATGAACCCTTTTTAGGAGGAGGTGCACTTTTATTTGAGTTACAACCCAAAACAGCAATTGTTAATGATAGTAACTGGGAATTAATTAATTGTTATCGAGTGATTAAAGATGATGTTGAAGAACTCATTGAGATTTTAAAAGATCACAAAGCGAAAAATTCCAAAGAATATTATGATGATCTGCGGGAAAGGGATCGTTTAAAAGAGTATAGTAAATTTTCTGAAGCCGAAAAAGCTGCTCGAATTATTTATTTAAACAAAACTTGTTACAATGGATTATTTAGAGTTAATTCTAAAGGACATTTTAATGTTCCTTTTGGTCGTTATAAAAATCCGAATATATTAGACGAGGCGGTATTAAGAGGAGTTAACGATTATTTTAATCAAAATACAGTAACTTTTTTAAATCGTGATTTTGCTGAAGCTGTTAAAGATGCCAAAAAAGGCGATTTTGTCTATTTTGATCCTCCTTATGATCCCGTTTCTAATAGCGCTTCTTTCACGGGATATGATATTAATGGCTTTAATCAAAATGAACAAAGACGTTTAAAACAAGTGGTTGATGAATTAACCGAAAAAGGATGTAATGTGATGTTAAGTAATTCAGCCACAGATTTTATCTTGGATTTGTATAAAGATTATAAAGAAACAATAAAAATCCTTTCTGCAACCCGCAGTATTAACTCTAATGCTCTCAAACGAGGTAAAATAGATGAGGTTTTAGTTTTAAATTATGTTCCCAAACCTTAAAAGATATGAACAACAAAAAAACAGGAAAAAATGATATATTGATTTTTTCATCCCACTTGAATCCCTACGTTTAACCCCATAGAGTTTATCCAAAAGTCAAAAGATTTCTCCCCTAGAACAGTTTCGTGCAAAACTAGGACACAACGTAACGATATAAACCGCTCAACCATTACATAGTAAGGAAGGATGAGTTGTGAAGCAATCCCCAATTTCAGCAGAATTGATTTCAGCGCCGCTCGGTAAGACAATATACCCAGAGCCTTATGCTTCCCTTATGAAGGGACGACAAAAGCGAAAACTGGGTGAGTATTTTGGGTTAACTCATTTTGGAGTTAATTTAACCCATCTCTCACCGGGTGCAATTTCTGCACTTGCTCACAGCCACTCAAAGCAAGAAGAATTTATCCTGGTATTGGAAGGCAGCCCAACGCTGGTACTGGGCGAAGAGGAATTCGTTTTGCATCCTGGTGACTGCTATGGATTTAAGGCAGGGACAGGTATCGCCCATCAACTGATTAATCGATCTGAGGAAAATGTAACCTATCTTGAAATTGGCGATCGCACTGAGGGAGATGAGGTGGAATTCCCAAATGACGATCTTAAAGCAACACAATTGCCGAATGGTGAATGGGCTTTAACGCACAAGATGGTCGCCCATATTAAGGTCACTGTCTAACAACTGGGCTGCACTAGAACGTTCGGCGATCGCATTAAGTTGAAGGATACAATGCGAGCGCTCAATCGAGTCATGTTTGGTTTCACGTTACCTACTTTATGTGGCTAAGTCCTCGGTTGTAGCAGTATTTGTGAGTTATCTTTCAATAGCGAAGTTAAATTAGGGTAGTAGCAATGTATGGGAGCCAAAACTTTTGTCTATGAACGCCAAGTTGAATATTGGACAAGCCGACAGATAGAGGAGTTTTTTCTAAATGCTGGTTTCAATATTATTGTTTATCTCGCAGAACAAGGCTGAAAGATTTTGCTATCCATCTAGTTCTGACGGATAGCCATAATTTTTCAGCCTAATAATAGTTAGACTGCCCTGTTACTTGTGGCGGCTGTAACCAAAGAGCGTCTGTTTATCAGTTGATAAAGCAGATGATTGAATTTTATTAAGTTAAAAAACTACTTTCTTTTCTGACGCTTCACATCTTCTGCGGCTCGTAGAAGCTTTTGCTCTGGCAAAATATTTTGGAATTTACTAAATATATTTCGTTGGAAATATGTCCAGCCTTCAATAGGGGTATGATCTAAAGCATTCAGGTATAAGCGTAGGCTTAACTCTTGCATTTCCTCATAGTAGATATTCTCAAATTGGTCTATAAAATTACTGGCACTATCTTCAATTCCAGCAGGACTGCAAAAGATAAAGTCTACTTGCTTTCCAGGGTATTTCTGAACTGCAAGTTCCAAATAGCGTCGCTTTTCTATCGCCTCTCGAACGTGATTGATTGTAATTGTATGTTTCTTAAGCTCTCGGATTCTAACGGCTTTTCTAGGATTATCAAACTCAACAAGATCAAAACGTCGAGTCTTTTTATCAGAATCCGATAAATTATCGAGAATAGTCACCTCTTGCCGAATGACGATTCTTCCATAGCCTGCTAACATAATTAAGCTATCTTGAAGAGCCTCTTCAGACTTTTCAACATACCATTGCTCTATACCACTCTCAACAATATAGGCGTACCACTGCAAGAAATTGAATCCATATTGGCTAGTAATTATTCCTAAATTAATTGCTTGGTGAACACAAATAATAGATTGGCGAAGATTAATAAACTTTCGCTTGTTCCCACTTACAAAAATCTCTTTCTCTCGACCAAAAGGGGCAAGATCATTGGTATATGCTTCTTCAGGAAATTGGGATAGCCGCTCTTCGTGGCGTTTAATTATATTTTGATACTGAGCCTTCTGCCTAATTCCTAGTACCGTTAAGAGATCACTAAGCGCAATTAGATTTCTTGAGAAAGTTACTGAATTATCAGAAAAATAATGAACTTCAAACATTTACACTTTTTGCTTCATTAAAAGCTTATTCTCATTTTTAACTGCATTATCTAATACATTTCTGTAGACTTTTTCGAGCAATGCAAAGTTTTGAGCATTTCCACCTTGATCCGGATGAAAAATCTTAGCTTCTTGATGATACGCACGTCTGATTGTTTCAGAATTGGAAAAAGGTTCAATCCCTAACAATTCATAATTTGCCTTGACATTTGCTATATCTTCCGGATCACCAAGATCTAAGTATTTTTTTCGTGCCCAAAATAGACGCACCTCTAACTCATGCTCTTCAACCCACTTATCGTGAGTTTCCTTATCCCATAGTGGATCTACATGATGCCGCGATTTGACTTTTGGATTTGACGCTTGAAGGCGGTATGGGTCAGCAAACTCACGCTTCAAACCTACGTCACTGCTTAAGTTCTCGTTGTTTGCAATGTAATTTGATTTACTTAAGAAGACAGGACTACCTCTATAAAACTCAACAAAGTATATTTTTGCCCAAGCAGTAATGCGTCGCACACAGCGCCTTTCGGCTGGAGCAAGTGCGTTTTGAAAGTCAAGGTAAATCAAGGCACAGTTCCTATCAAACCTTGCCTTAGCAACTGCATTAGGTTCAGCTACCTGCTTATACGTGTCCATGAATATATGTTGAACACCGAGCTATTCAATTGCTTTATGAGATAGCATAACACATATTTCACGATCGCATTCTATCCTTCTTAGCACTATAGGCTGCAAACTTTATTGGGTTAATCTTAAAAAGCTTTAACGTCAGGGATAGGCGATCGCAACTTATCCCTGCAACCTACAACTGTAACCCAGACATAGTGAGCAAATCCAGTGGGATAGGACGGTAAAACTATACTAATATAGCGCTAACACTCCAAGAGCAGGATCTTCGTAAAACTGGATGATGTCTTGATAATGCGATCGCAAAATTTCTTCAATCTGATTTGTTGAGCAATTACCTCGTCGAATCCAGATCACTTTTGGTGGAAATCCTCGCAAGACATTCAACTCACTAAAATCAGAGTCTCTGGTTACAACAGTAAAGCCATGTTGATTTGCATACTCCCACAGTACGCGATCGTCTGCTTGATCTAAACCAATAAAGGAAGCGTGTTGAGAGTCAGGATACAAATCAGCAAGACGATTGACCAATCGAGGTGACAGATTTTGATCAAACAGTAGGTTCATGCTTGAATCATTAATGTTTGTCGTTCTCGGTCAGCCGCATAACTTAAGCAAGCAAGAATATCTTCCTGAGTGAGATAAGGAAAATCATCCAGGATTTCCTTATAGGTCATACCTGAAGCTAGGTAAGACAGCACATCATAAACAGTGATTCGCATTCCACGAATACAAGGTTTACCTCCTCGCTTTCCAGGTTCTATCGTGATGATGTCTTGATACCGCATGGCTTCGTAGGGCGAAACAACAGACAATTTACAATTAGATTTATTTTTAAAGGCGGCACCCGGATTTGAACCGGGGATGGAGATTTTGCAGACCTCTGCCTTACCGCTTGGCTATGCCGCCACGACCATGCAGTTATTTAATATAGCACAGGTGTTTGTGAAATTGCAAGCTTTTTTCGCCATTTGCTCACAATCCCTTGCAGGTCGGGAAATACCCAAGCATCATATTGAGGATAAACAGGTAGACGTCGTACCAGTTGCCAGCCGTTGGGGTCTAAAATTGCCTGTAAGGTTTGATGATCAGGATGGGGATAATCGGGGTTCACTTCGTCACGGGGGCCAATTCCGCCGAGATCTCGCGCTCCTGCGTCTAAACAGGCTAATAAAATATCAGGATGGTTGACTAAATTAGGGGGAATTTGTAAGCTAATATCAGGAGGTAAAATAGAACGGGCGATCGCTATAATATCCGGTAATTGCTGCAACTCAAAACTGTCTCTCTGTCCTATTTGCTGACTTCCTAAACTGTGGGGTTGTAAAATTACTTCTTGAATATGTCCCCATCGTTGATGAACGGTTGCGATCGCATTTAAAGTGTTTTTCCTGTCTTGCGAAGTTTCTCCAATTCCTAATAATAATCCCGTTGTAAAGGGTATTTTTAATTTTCCTGCCCATTCTAACTGTTGTAACCGCAATTCAGGGACTTTACTAGGGGCATAACGATGAACCGTTTCTAATAATTTAGGGGTAATTTGTTCTAACATTAACCCCATAGAAACATTCACCTGTTTTAATTGGGTCATTTCTGTAAAACTTAACGGCCCAACATTGGTATGAGGTAAAAACCCCAAGGATATTGCTAATTCGCATAACTCATAAATTCGTTGAAACCAAGCCAAACGTTGAGAACTATTCGGATGAACTTCTCCACTTAATACCAAAATCTCAATAATTCCTTGATTTTGAAGCGGTTTTAACATTTTTTCTGCTTCTGTTAACGTTAACCAAGGACTTTCACCGATATGGGTTCTGAAATTACAATAACTACAGCGATTAAAACAGTCATAAGTCGGAACAATCGTGTAAGCTGGACTGTAACTAATGTATTGATTGATCATAAATTTAGTTTAATCCTAATGCTCATTTTGAATTATAATAGAATCAGTAGGGGCGGGTTCGAGTCTATCTTAAATCCCTAAAAAGAATTTATCAAAACCCGTCCCTGACCGGGATTTAATGATTCATAAAGCATCTAGTGATGCGTGACGCTACGCTTACGCATCCTACCTTACCGTTCAACTCTTATTGTTTAACCTCATGTCTGAACAGAACCAAATTCTCAGCTATCCTCAAACTCAAAAATGTGATCAAGTTGATAATTATCATGGTGTGACCATTGCTGACCCCTATCGATGGTTAGAAGATTTAGACTCAGAAGAAACGAAAGCATGGGTTGAAGCTCAAAATGCAGTTACATTTGCTTATTTGAATCAAATTCCAGCCAAAGAAACCCTAAAAAATCGCCTAACTCAACTGTGGGATTATGAAAAATATGGGATTCCTTTTAAGCAAGGAACTCGCTATTTCTATTTTAAAAATAATGGGCTACAAAATCAAAGTGTTCTCTACGTTTTAGAGTCTTTAGATGCAGAACCAAAAATTTTATTAGATCCAAATACCCTATCTGCTGATGGAACGATTGCGTTATCAGGAATAGCAATTAGTGAAGATGGAAATTTCATGGCTTATGGGTTATCTACTTCGGGTTCTGATTGGCAAGAATGGAAGGTTAAAGATATTAATACCCAAGAAGATTTATCCGATCATTTAAAATGGGTTAAATTTTCGGGCGCATCTTGGACACACGATCATCAAGGATTCTATTATAGCCGTTATGATCAACCCCAGGAGGGAAAACCCTTAGAAGAAACCAATTATTTCCAAAAACTTTATTACCATCGTTTAGGAACGCCTCAATCTGAAGATTCCTTAATCTATGAACGTCCTGATCATAAAGAATGGGGATTTAACGGCTTTGTCACCGAAGATGGCAAATATTTAATTATTTCCGTTTGGATGGGAACTGAATCTAAAAATCTGGTTTTTTATCAAGATTTAACTCAATCCAATTCTCCCGTAATAGAACTCATTTCTGAGTTTAAAGCCAGCTATAGTTTTATTGATTATGAAGGAGAAAATTTTTGGTTTACAACGGATTTAGATGCGCCTCGCAGTCGAGTGATTGCGATTAATATTAATACCCAAACTCACACCGAAATTATTCCCCAAGCTCCAGAAACCCTAGAAGGGGTTAACATTTTAAATAATCAATTGATTGCGGATTATTTAAAAGATGCCCATAGTCAAATTAAAATCTTTAATTTAGATGGGTCATTTGTTCGAGAAATTGAATTACCCGGACTGGGTTCGGCGGGTGGTTTTGGAGGGAAACGATATGATACCGAAACCTTTTACAGTTACACCAGTTTTACCACTCCTAATACCATTTATCGATACAATCTGGTGACAGGAGAAAGTACAATTTACCGCCAAGCTAATGTTGATTTTAATCCCGACGACTACGAAACTCGACAAGTTTTTTATCCGAGTAAAGATGGAACCCTAATTCCGATGTTTATTACCGCTAAAAAAGGGGTAGAATTAAACGGAAATAACCCTACAATTTTATATGGATATGGGGGATTTAATATTTCTCTAACGCCCTCCTTTTCGGTTAGTCGTTTAGTCTGGTTAGAAATGGGTGGAATTTATGCGATCGCAAATTTACGAGGAGGGGGAGAATATGGAGAAGATTGGCATCAAGCGGGAATGAAACTGAAGAAACAAAATGTCTTTGATGACTTTATTGGTGCCGCCGAATGGTTAATAGAAAAACGCTATACTTCTGCCGAGAAATTAGCAATTATTGGCGGAAGTAACGGGGGGCTATTAGTGGGAGCTTGTATGATTCAACGCCCGGATTTATTTGCAGCAGCCTTACCTGCGGTCGGGGTTTTAGATATGCTCCGCTTCCATAAATTTACCATCGGTTGGGCCTGGTGTTCTGATTATGGTTCACCGGAAAATCCCGAAGAATTTCAAGCGTTATATGCCTATTCTCCTCTGCATAATTTAAAGCCAGGAATTGCTTATCCCGCAACTTTAATTACGACAGCAGATCATGATGATCGAGTTGTTCCCGCCCATAGTTTTAAATTTGCGGCGACATTACAGGAAAACCATATTGGGGAAAATCCAGTATTAATTAGAATTGAAACTAAAGCCGGACATGGTGCTGGAAAACCCACCGATAAAATGATTGAAGAAATTGCTGATGAATTTGCCTTTTTAACGCGAGTCCTCAAGATTAATTCCTAACTGAATGTTAATAATAGAAACCCGATTTCTTGAGGAAATCAGGTTTCTATTGAGTGTCTAATTTAATTCAGTTTAAATTGATGTTGCAATCCGACCTTCAAACTGACCATGCAGGGTATAATGAGAAAACGCATTGCTGACAACTCCACTGTTGATGGCTTGCAGAACATCAGGATTCTGTGCTAAATAAAATCCTGTGTTGAATTGGGTGCTGGGGTTTCGTCCTTCCTCAGCACCTGACATCACAAAATGTTCAAAACCTGAACTGAATGCACCAACTTGGACAGCATTAGCTACATCAGGATTTGTAGTTAAGTAGTAGGATTCATCAAAGTATTGATTCGGTGAACGTCCTTCTGTTTCTCCTGAATAAATATACTGTTGTAAACCTGAAGATAAGGTTCCTTGAGTGATAGCTAAATTAACATCAGGATTGCTTTGTCGATAATATTCCTCGTCAAAAGCTTCAAGTAAATTCTCTTGATATTGAGGATTTTGTAAGACATCATCCCAATGGGTTCCTGTCACAGTATCCCAAGTTGTCGTTGAAGTAATACCTGTTACGGGATACGTTTGATAATAATCATCTGAACTGTTATTATCCCAACTATTATCATCATAATAAGTATAATTTGTTGGGTTAACACCTGTTANCCTTCTTAGGCGTGTTCTAGTGTTGTGCGATCCTACGATGCCAATTGCCTCTACTCTCTCGCCCCGAAGGGTCTGAGCCTACTTTTAAGTCGTTTTTCACTCACTCGCTTAATTGTTTCTGCTTGTGGGGGCTAGAACTAGGTTTTCAACACCGGTTCAACCATTTCGGTTAAACGCCCTTTAACTAGAGCGTCCCACCACTGGGAATCTCACCCGTCAATTAAGGTCATCGTGGCTTTAATTATTCTAATCCCAGTTCAAATTAATGTAAAGCCGTCCTAGAAGTTAGGGGTTTCTACCCAAAATTTTCGATGATTAAGAGCGAATTATCCTCAAAAGAGTTGCCGAATCTACTGGACTTGATGAGGACAATCAACTTCTGTGATCAATTGCTCTTGATTCGTTTAACTCCAAGCATTTTAGCCGATTCAGATCCAGGGATTCGATTTTCTCCAATATAAAAATAATTTTCTGGGAACTTCTAAGGATTGGGGTGAGTCAATGATAGCTAGATTGTTCTCGCGTTCGTTTCGGCTCTAGTTTGGGGTCAGTGTCAAGAAGATCGCTCTAAACGAGGGTGTGTCAGGGATCACTAGCATCCAGGGCTCATTTTCTACCATCTGGCCATAGGTTGGTGGTTTTCACATCAAGCGATCGCTAGTTTTTTAGGGGTTTATTCCCTAGAACAGACGATCCAAAAGATGTGAGATGATGTTATAGTTCTTTTCTGTCCCTTTAACCCCCAGACAAAAATTTCTCAATCTCTTGCTATTTTCTTGACACTTCTGTTAAGCTGATACGATATTTTTTTACTCATTACTGACGAGAGGTTGGCTTCACTACAAGGGTTTCCAGTGGGTGATGCTCAATCGTTTTTTGTATCTATAGAGATGGAGTTTGCCCTATTACCAGCAATGTCCTTTTTTAGGTTAGGATACACTAGATTGTTTATTCCTTTTAGGATAAACTAAACGTGGTGTTCATGACTCAACTGGAATCACTGGTGAGTTGGAGTTTAATCATCTCTAAGACGACCAGTAACGAAGTTCCTATTGTAGAATCCCAGAAAAATCAAAACGCTAACATTATTAAACTCACGTGAGGAGAACTTGAATGTCTCAAATAGTAACATCTCCAGATGTAACAACAGTACCACTAGCCGGAGGCGGGGTTGCCCTCAATGGTGTAGAAGGTCAAGCCAATATTATTTCAGGTACAGCTGATACCAAAATTATTCAAGGTAAGGGTTCAGGAGATATTCTCTCTGCTGGAGCCGCAAATCCTGTTGTCATTTATGGGTTCGATGGCCCTGACCTGATTTATGGTAGCAGTGGCAACGATGAACTTTACGGTAACGCCGGAAACGACACAATCTATGGTTTAGGTGGCAATGACCTAATCTATGGTGGTGCTAACAATGACCTGCTCTATGGTGGTGATGGAGATGATTCCATCAATGGTGATGACGGAAACGACACGGTTTCCGGTGGTACGGGTAATGACATCCTTGCGGGTGGAAACGGAGATGATGTCATTGATGGTGGAGACGGCAATGATGTCATCTGGGGCGAAGAAGGCAATGACCAACTTTATGGTGGAGCCGGAAACGACACCATCTATGGTGGCCAAGGAAATGATGTGATTAATGGTGGAGACGATAATGATTTCATTACTGGAGACAAAGGCAATGATAACTTAACCGGTGGAGCCGGAAGTGACAAATTTGCCTTTACTCAAGTTGGCAGTGACAATGCTGACGTAGTAGTTGATTTCACATCGGGAAGTGACAAGATCGCCTTATCTACTACTGAGTTCGCATCTCTAGGCGTCAGTGTAGAAGCTGGTGAATTCCAAGTGATTGCTAACTTCAATACTGCTAACGTCGGTACCACTACTGGACTGATTTATGACTCCGAAAACGGCAAGTTATACTTCGTCACTGGTGGAGCCGCCCAAGAAGTAGCTACATTTGTCAATAATCCTACTCTAACAGCTAGCGACTTTGAACTATTCTAAGTCTGAACTTGCTATAATTTAGTTCTAGGGGTAGCTAGTCTACCCCGTTTTTTTTGGCTCATTAACGGCCTAATCTTCGGGTTTGGGAGGAACGGGATCATACCCTCCTGGATGATAGGGATGACATCTTAATATGCGTCGTACCGCTAACCAACTCCCTTGAATGATTCCAAATCGTTCGATGGCTTCAATAGCATATTGGGAACAGGTGGGATGAAAGCGACAAACGGGAGGAAACAGGGGAGAAATTAAGAATCTGTAGCCTCGAATTAGGGCAATTAATAGAATTTTCATATTATAAAGTGGGTTAATTTCCCGTAAGAACAACTTGAGGTTTGAGGAGAATTTGATCGGGAGTTTCGGTAAATTTTCCAATTCCTAAAAGTTGGTTTTCTTGATCATACACACTAACAGGATGAGGTTCTATTATTTCAGAATCTACAGCAATTGATTGTCCTTGAGACCAACGTTTTGCTAATTCCGGTATCAGGGTAATTGCTGTTAAATGATTTAGAGGTAGGGTAGGAGATAAGGGGGAAAAAGTTTGTTGTTGAACTTGGGTTTCTAAGGTTTCTAAGGTTAAACTATTTTCTAAACAAAAACCACTGCTTTCTGTTCTGATTAAATTAGCTAAGGTTCCACCCGAATTCAGTATAGCGCCTAAATCTCTAGCGATAGAGCGAATATAAGTTCCTGAACCACAGGCGATCGCAATTTCTAACTCTGGAAATTCCCCCGGATACCAGTTTAAAACTTTCAGATCAAAAATTTCTACTGTCCGACTCGGAACCTCTATTTTTTCTCCTTTTCTAGCTAACTCATATAATCGTTTTCCTTGAACATGAATAGCACTATAAAGCGGAGGAATCTGTTCAATTTTACCCCTAAATTGAGGAAGAATTTCTTGAATTTGTTCTAGCTGTAAATCGGGTACAGGTTGACTCGTTAATATTTCCCCTTCTAAGTCATCAGTTGCGGTCGTAACACCAAATCGAATTCTGGCTTGATAGGCTTTTTTAGAAGGGAGAAATTGTAATAAACGAGTGGCTTTTCCCAGAGCCAAAGGTAACACTCCCGTTGCTGCTGGGTCAAGAGTTCCGGCGTGTCCGACTCGTTTTAATCGTAAGATTCGACGCACTCGCGCCACACAGTCATGGGAGGTTAAACCCGCAGATTTATTAAGGTTGAGAAACCCGTACATTATGCTATTGAATACTCTCTATGAAATCCTTATTCTATCCGATTATTCCCTCAAATTTTAACTAAGAGAGAGATTTAAAATCTCCAGATGTTAAGTTTCCTGTAAAACCAGAAATAAACCCTAAATAAGTGGGATTATTGACATCATCCGTGCGAATCAATAAACCGTTAATTTCATTAACACTTCCTGTTTCAAATTCTAATTGACCATAAGTTAAGTCTGACGGTAGAAAAAAGAAATCATCATTTTCATTATAATCTAATATGACATCAACAAAAGCTTGATTAGCACTCCCAGAATTAACAGAAATTAAAAATCCATCTTGTCCTTCACCGCCGACTAAAATATCTTGACCTCGATCTCCCGATAACAAATCATCTCTATTTCCCCCAACGATACAATCATCACCCGCTCCGCCGTACAGGGTGTTATTATTATCATCAGTTCCGATCAAATCACTACCTGCTATCAACAGGTCATTATCATTATTTCCTGATAAAAAATCTTGTCCATTCCCTCCATATAAGGTATCACTATCCTTCCCTCCAAACAGGGTATCATTTCCTTCACTCCCTAAAATAGAATCCCGACTTTGATTACCATTAATATAATCATTTCCGGTTTCACCATCAATCAAATCTTCTCCATCATCACCAAAAATGGTATCGCCTCCCCCCCGACCATACAAACTATCATCTCCTATATTGCCTCGCATAATATCGGCTGCATCGGTTCCATTCAAACTATCTCCCAAGGTATCACTCACTTGGGGAATTTCGTTTCCGGTCACGGTACTACTTCCATCACTTCCCCCCGTAACGGTACTACTCCCCCCGGTTGTATCATTGGTTAAGGTGTCCCCAGGAAGGGTTTGGTCGTATAATAAGAAAATTAAGTCGGGATCAAATGCGGAGGTCATAATTAGTTAACAATGAATTGGGTTTGTTTAAAATTTTACCAATTTATTCTCCTCTGTCTGAACCTTTGAGATGGCGAAATTGAACAGCGCTCATGACTCTAATTCCGTAAACTCACCGATGCCAAGATCAGGGATAAGTCGAATATAATAGGATCAACCTTGAGACTCTCAATAAAATTTACTGCAAAACTCTGGGCTTGCCAATCAACTACCCCAAATCTTGCACTCTTTTGCACCCGAATTGACATCTCTAATTCTTTATCCCACGGATAATTATGTTTAATGCCACAGCCATTCTAATTGATGCCTTTGTTCAACAATTGCAAGCGGGATATCGTCGCACTTACGGAGGGTTTAAACCAAACTACCCTGAAATTATCGCTTGGGCTGGAACAATGGCTCTGGAAAATATAGCGAATTGTGATGCCCTTTACCACAACGTTGAGCATACCATGTTAGTGACGTTAGTGGGGCAGGAAATTTTACGCGGAAAACATATTCGAGAAGGGGGGGTGACGACAGAAGACTGGTTACATTTTATTATTTCCTTACTGTGTCATGATATTGGCTATGTTAAAGGGGTTTGTCGTCAGGATCAAGAAGCTATTGGTTTATATGCAACCGGAATTGGAGATGGCATTGTTTCGATTTCTGTTGGAGCCACTTCAGCCAGTTTAACACCTTATCATGTTGATCGCGGAAAATTAGTGATTGATGAACGATTTGGGGGTCATAATTTAATCGATGCGGAACAAATTAAACGCAATATTGAATTAACTCGTTTTCCAGTTCCCGCCGATGAAACTCACCAAGATCGACAAAACTATTCAGGACTAGCAAGAGCCGCTGATTTGATTGGTCAACTCAGTGATCCGCGTTATTTGAAAAAGATTAGTTCCTTATTTTATGAGTTTGAAGAAGTGGGAACAAACAAAGTTTTAGGGTATAAAACCCCTGGTGATTTACGCCGAAATTACGCTAAATTTTATTGGAATGGTGTATTTCCTTATATTCCGGCGGCTCTCAAATATTTGGAACTCACCCAAGAAGGAAAGCAGGTTGTTGCTAACCTCTACGCTAATGTATTTCAAGTGGAAAATGAGTCTCGAATTTTACAAGGAATTAATCAATTTCCCACTGAAAACAATGGTGGAAGTCGAACGGATCAGAATAAAGACGGGACTGTCAATGAGCAAAAACAGTTAGTTTTTAGTGAACTAACAAACTTAAATTTGTAGAAATTGAGACTAGACAGGAAAAAGGATAATTCTTAATTGACAAAGGGAGGTTAATCAATTGACCTTCCTTTTGATCTCTATTATAGCAGGGAACAGGGAACAGGGAGGAAAAGAGTTAACTGTCTAGGTGTAAGTATCAGTCTATGTCCTAACTGTGGCGGTTGCTATATTTGAAAAAGTTTGAGGAGTTAACTATGAAAAATCTTACCCCAGAAATTCAGCAACGAGTTGAAGAATTAAGAAAATTATTGCAAAAAGCCAGTTATGAATATTATGTTTTGGATGCTCCGACAATGGAGGATTCTGTTTATGATCAATTGTATCGAGAATTGCAAGATTTAGAACAACAATATCCGCAATTAATTACTTCTGATAGTCCGACGCAACGGGTCGGAGAAAAAGCAGCAACCCAATTTCAATCCGTTAAACATAATATTCCTCTGTATAGTTTAGATAATGCTTTTAATTTTAATGAGTTAAAAACTTGGCAAGATCGAGGGCAAAAAATAGCCACAAATTCCTCAGAATTACCGACTTATGTTTGTGAATTAAAAATAGATGGTTCAGCCTTAGCATTAACTTATGAAAATGGAATATTAGTGCGAGGCGCAACACGAGGAGATGGAATAACTGGGGAAGAAATTACTCAAAATGTTAAAACAATTCGTTCTATTCCGTTAAAATTAGAGTTAGAAAATCCTCCTCCTATCGTTGAAGTGCGGGGAGAAGCCTTTTTATCTTTAACCACTTTTGAAATTATTAATCAAGAACGACAAAAAGAAAGAGGATCATTATTTGCTAACCCTAGAAATGCAGCAGCCGGAACTTTAAGACAATTAGACTCTAAAATTGTCGCCCAACGGAAGCTTGATTTTTTTGCTTATACTTTACATATTTCTTCAGGAGATAATGTAGAAATTATTCCCTCTAAAACCCAATGGGATAATTTAGAATTATTGCAAACAATGGGGTTTAAAGTTAATCCAAATCGTCAACTTTGTTCTAACTTAGAAGATGTAATTAAATATTGTGAATATTGGGATCAAAAACGCCATAATTTACCCTATATGACCGATGGAGTCGTAATTAAAATTAATCCTCTATCCCTACAGGAAAAATTAGGATTTACTCAGAAATTTCCCCGGTGGGCGATCGCTTATAAATATCCCGCAGAAGAAGCCCCGACGCAAGTAAAATCTGTCACCGTACAAGTGGGGAGAACTGGGGCGTTAACACCCGTTGCAGAACTTAACCCGATTTTACTCGCTGGAACTACGGTTCAACGAGCAACTTTACATAACCGCGATCGCATTACTGAGTTAGATTTGCATCTCGGTGATACTGTAATTGTACGCAAAGCCGGGGAAATTATTCCCGAAGTGCTGAGAGTCTTATTAGAATTGCGCCCCAAGGACGCTAAACGCTTTGAAATGCCTACCCATTGTCCCGAATGCGGTCAACCCGTTGTACAGCCTGTGGGAGAAGCGGTGACGCGATGTATTAATGAGTCTTGTCCGGCAATTTTACAAGGATCTTTGATTCATTGGTGTTCCAGAGATGCGTTAGATATTAATGGTATTGGGGATAAATTAGTGCAACAATTAGTTAGCAAAAAATTAGTTAATTCTGTAGCAGATTTATATGAATTAACTATTGACAAATTAATGACTTTAGACCGCATGGGAGAGAAGTCAGCCACTAAAATTGTCAAGGCGATCGCAACTTCTAAAAAACAACCCTGGTCACGGGTATTATATGGGTTAGGTATTCGTCATGTTGGCAGTGTTAACGCAGAATTAATTACGCAAAAATTCAAGAGCGTTGAACAGTTAACCCAAGCATCCGCTTCAGAAATTGAAGGGGTTTATGGAATTGGGCCAGAAATTGCCTATTCTGTTTATCAATGGTTTAATCTTCCCGCAAATCAAGAATTAATTGAACGATTAAAAACAGCAGAATTACAGCTTGCCAATTCCGAAAAAATAGATTATAATATAACTAATCAATCTCAATCCTTGACAGGTAAAACCTTTGTAATTACAGGAACTTTACCCAGTTTAAAACGGGATGAAGCCAAAAAATTAATTCAAAATGCTGGTGGAAAGGTAACAGATTCAGTGAGTAAAAAAACTGATTATGTTGTTGTAGGAGAAGAAGCGGGATCTAAACTCAAAAAAGCTCAAGATTTAGGAATTACCCTGTTATCTGAAGCAGAATTATTAACTTTACTGTAGGGTGTTTGGCTTCTGGAATTGTTACCACAAAGACACAAAGACACAAAGAAAGGAAAAAAGATGATTAAGGGGATATGATTTTGTTTATCAAGCTTAAATACTTCCTTTATCTCTTCCTTAGTGTCTTCGTGTCTTTGTGGTGACATCTACAGTTAAAAAAATGGCGCGGGTATGGTTAGAAAAACTTAGTTTTTGGGTGTATCTGATTCTCGTTGTTTTTTATATTATAATGATAGGGGCTTCTTTCAAATTTATACAATGCCACTTCATTCAACTTCAGGGCGATGGCGGTTAGGGTTAGGGTTAGCTCTATTAACAACATTTTTATGGGGAATTCTACCATTAGGATTAGCCATTATTTTACAAGCTTTAGATGTTTATACTGTGACCTGGTATCGATTTTTAATTGCTTTTGTTTTGTTAGGAGGATATTTAACAACTCGTCAACAACTCCCTGATGTTCAAAAGTGGCGTTTAATGCCTTGGGGTCTATTAGGAATTGCCACAATATTTTTAGCCGCTAACTATGTGCTATTTTTACAAGGATTAGCCTTAACTTCCCCCACAAATGCCGAAGTTTTAATTCAACTGTCTCCCGTTTTAATGGGGTTAGGGGCGTTAGTTATCTTTAAAGAACATTATACACGATTGCAATGGTTAGGTTTGGGGGTTCTCACATTAGGATTTAGTTTGTTCTTCCATGAACAATTACGGAATTTAGTCACGGCTTCTAATCAATATTTATTAGGGAGCTTTATTTTAGGAGCGGCGGCTATTTGTTGGGCGATTTATGCCTTAGTTCAAAAACAACTATTGCAACAACTTTCCTCCTCTCAAGTTATGGCTTTTATTTATGGAAGCTGCACAATTTTATATTTACCGATAGCAACACCCACAGCAATTTTTACCCTCAGCCCCTTTCAACTCTTAATTTTACTATTTTGTGGACTCAATACATTAATTGCTTACGGTTGTTTTGCGGAATCTTTAGAACATTGGGAAGCGTCCAGGGTGAGTGCGGTTTTAGCCTTAGCTCCCATTATTACCTTAATTTCTGTTGATATTATTGCGGTATTATTTCCCCTATTAATTAAACCTGAAAATTTAACCCTTTTTGCGATAACAGGAGCCTTTTTTGTAGTCGCAGGTTCAATGATGATTGCATTAGGGAAAAAAACTTAGGGTGCTTAATTCTATTAATATGAAATCCTTTAATGTTTGCTACAAATACTTGATCGGGTGGGTAATAACTTTTTTCTATTCCCTCCTATTCCCTATTCCCTATTCCCTATTCCCTATTCCCTATTCCCTGTTCCCTGTTCCCTGTTCCCTGTTCCCTT
>NZ_LR734877.1:431225-474424 GCF_900010725.2 Planktothrix serta PCC 8927
GATGCACCGGAAGCAGGGGGGACGGGGAGATGGGGGGACGGGGGGAGGAGTTGCGGGAGTCCTCGCTTGCTGGTATTCAACAACAGCCAACCGTCAACAGCCAACAGCCAACAGTTAACACCCGATCAAAATTGGTAGAACAAAACACAGACAGCAATCTATACTAAATGCAACAATAGTCCCACAAACCCTACTCACCCTGAGAGGGATTAAATTTAGCAACTTGCCTATATCCAAAGTAAACTGGTAAATAGTATTTGTGTATGTGTTCTTGATCTTTTGATAGTTCAAATCTTAAAAAATTATTAACTTTGGCCGTTGTATTGTTTTAGCCCCCGTCTATGTATTAAACCACTATGAAATCTGCATCCCCGACCAATTCCGTATCAGGAGAATCAACCGTTGTTTCAGCACAAGTTGTTGATGTAACGCCAGTGGAAGAATCCACGACCAATCGCAATGGCAATCAAAATGTTGCCCAAGCAGGGGGCCAGACCCCCCATCAAAAATCGCCTTCATCAACGAATGGGGGTTTAGTTCATACGGGTCAAGGTGGTGGCAATTTTTCCTCTTTTTTAGCGCCTTTAACCAAAGATAATTTTGTTCAAGTGGTTAAAGAAGTTGAGGACAAACTCAAAACCGTTAATCAAACCCTATCGATGCTGAATAATCTGCTCGATGCTCAGGGGTTTGAGGAAATCCTCAATGAAATGTTGCGATCAATTACGATCAAAATTGGAGAATTGTTGAATGCAGATCGCACCACGATTTGGCTGGTTGATGAAGATAAACATGAACTCTGGTCAATTGTAGCCGGAGGGGAAGAGGGGAAAACCCTAGAACTTCGTATCCCTTCAACAGCAGGAATAGCTGGAGAAGTCGCCACCACTCGATCAGTCGTTAATATTCCTTACGATTTTTACAATGATCCACGTTCTGAAGCCGCCAAGAAAATGGATCAGAGAAATGGCTATCGGACATATACGATGGTGGTCATGCCTCTATTAAATGATGAGGATGGACTGGTGGCGGTGGTACAGTTACTCAACAAATTACAACTCAATTCTAATCCCTTAGCTCCCTTAGATGAAAAAATAGATTTCGATGGATTTACTCCAGATGATGAAAAAATATTTGAAGAATTTGTTCCTTCAATTCGCCTAATTTTAGAGTCTTCTCGTTCCTTCTATGCCGCCACAGTTAGACAACGAGCCGCCGCCGCGTTAATGAATGCGGTAAATGCTCTGAGTAAGAGCAGTTTAGACTTAGAAGAAACTCTAAAAAATGTCATGGATCAGGCAAAAGAATTAATGAATGCCGATCGCAGTACATTGTGGTTATTAGATGAAGAAAAAGGCGAACTCTGGACAAAAATTCCGATTAATGGAAAACTCGTAGAAATTCGCATTCCTCAACACGCCGGATTTGCTGGAATTGTTGCCCAAAGTGGTGAACCTTTATTAATTCCATTTGATCTTTATAATGATCCCCGTTCTGAAACTTCTAAACAAACTGACCAAAAAACCAAATATCGGACGTGCAGTATGTTATGTACGCCCGTGTATAATGCCGATAATCAACTGATTGGAGTAACTCAATTAATTAATAAGAAAAAACAAGGAGAACATCCTCCTTATGATCCAACAAGTTGGCCAGAAGCCCCTGAACAATGGAAAGCCAGCTTTAACGGCAATGATTTAGAATTTATGCAGGCGTTTAATATTCAAGCGGGGGTAGCCCTACAAAATGCCAAATTATTCCAAAAAGTCAAAGAACAGGAACAACGACAAAAAGATATTCTGCGATCGCTCAGTAATGGAGTGATTTCCACTGATAAAGAAGGCAGAATGATTGCTACCAATGATTGTGCAATGGAACTCTTGGGAATTCGGGAGGAAGATGTTGTTCAAGGGCGCTCGGTTCGAGATTTACTTCAGATTAAAGAGGGAGATTTCAGCAAATGGTTTGATGTGGCTTTAGCCCCGAAAGAAGCCAAAGATCGACAACAATATTATCCCGATCAAACTCTATTATCGGGAGTTGATCAAGCACCTCGGAGTATTAATTTATCAATTAATTCCATGTCCGATATTAACAACCCCGAAAAAGTTAGTGGGGCGTTAGTTGTGATGGAAGATATTAGTGGCGAGAAAGAAATCAAGAACTTAATGTATCGCTACATGACCCCAGAAGTGGCGGAACAACTGTTAGCCAGTGGGGATACGGGGTTAGGAGGAAAACGCAAAAACGTTACCGTTTTATTTAGTGATATTCGTAGCTACACGACCTTAACCGAGAAACTACAAGCTGAAGAAGTTGTCGCCATGTTGAACTCCTATTTTGAGGAGATGGTAGATACTGTATTGGGGTATAAAGGCACCCTCGATAAATATATTGGGGATGCGTTAATGGCCGTGTTTGGATCTCCGGCTCCCTTAGAAGATCATCCCTGGATGGCGATGCAAGCGGCCGTTGAAATGCGCTATCGTTTAGCCGAATACAATCAAGGTCGGGTGGCTGAAGGATTAATGCCGATTAGTATTGGTATGGGTCTGCATTCCGATGAAGTTGTATCGGGAAATATTGGTTCAAGTAAACGCATGGAATTAACTTCTATTGGGGATGGGGTTAACTTAGCCTCCCGTTTAGAAGGAGCGAGTAAACAATATGGGACGGATATTATTATTAGCGAGAATACTTATATCCATTATGCCGAGCGGGTGATTGTCCGAGAACTAGATTTCATCACGGTGAAAGGTAAGAGTCAACCCGTGAGAATTTATGAACTCGTCGGAATTCGGGAAGGTAAATTAATGCGACCGATTTCCGAAAAACAACAAAGTATCATCGACCATTATTTTCAAGGACGAGAATATTACCTCAAACCTGCAACGGAAAAATTAACCGATAGCGAACTGGTACCCTTATTAGAAGAACTGGAAGAAATCGCCGAAGCTCAGATGAAAAAACTGTCCTATGATGATAAAGACTTGTTAGGACAAATGCTGTTAAAAAATTCCTTGAAAAAACTGACCGAGATGTTAGATGAAAACACGATCAAACGGTTAGCTTTGGAAGAATTTAAACAGATGCCCACCGAGGAAGCTTTAGGGGTTTTAGCAGACAAAATCAAAGGCTTAACCCCCCGTGAAACGAAAAAACTATTGATTGCTAAACTGAAACAGTTTACAACCGATGTCCATACTCAACAAATGTTGGAAAATGAAGCAACGGAGATGGCTTTACCGAAACTGCGGAAAATGATTGATTTAGCCAAACGTAAATTTGCAGCCAAAGCTAAAGAATCCTTGAGAACTGCTAAACGGGAATTTCTGGCGGTTTTGGAAATTGATCCGAAAAATAAAGCAGCTAAACTGCACGTTGATCGCTGTATTCTGTATGAAACCACTCAACCCCCAGATGAAACCTGGGACGGGGTGTGGAATCTCACCGAAAAATAGTATCCTTGCCTGCTAAAATTAAGCTTAAGACCGTTTAGTCAACCCTGTTCTTCGTCTAATTTCAATTCTCGGTTGAATCGTTAGATCTCCAAATCAGGGTAAACTGGACAAATATTCTTTAACTGAAGAGGGGGTTTGGGGGAGCAGTAAGTCCCACGCTGAATTTCTCCCCCCCCCAAAAATAACGAGAAATCAGCGTGGGATATACGGACTCCCCCAAGTTAATTTGTTTTGTACCAATCCCGATAAAATTAACAACAATGTGTTAGACTTGATCAAAGATTTTGAAAGCGATAATGTTTCAGGCTTACAAGTACCGGATCTATCCCAATACTGAGCAACAAATAGCCTTAGCTAAGAGCTTTGGCTGTTGTCGATGGTATTGGAATTACGCCTTAAACTTGTGCCAAGAAACCTATAAAACTACAGGGAAAGGATTATCAAGACCAGCCATTCAAGGATTGTTACCTCAACTGAAAAAGGAATATCCTTGGCTAACAGATGCCTATTCCCAATGTTTGCAAGTCGTCGCTCTTAATTTATCAGCTGCCTACAAAAACTTCTTTGACAAACGGGCAAAATTGCCTCGATTCAAATCCAAACACGGCAGACAATCAATTAGTTATCCCCAAAACGTTAAATTTGAAGGGGATTACCTCAAGTTACCCGGTAAAATTGGGTTAGTTTATTGTCGTCGTCATCGAGAATTTGAAGGAACAATCAAAACCGTTACTGTTTCCAAAAATTCTGAGGGAAAGTATTATGCTTCTGTTTTAGTTGATGACGGCAAGGAAACGCCTAACCTATCAACAAATGGAAAAGCGATTGGGATTGATTTAGGATTAACTCATTTTGCGATTACCAGCGAAGGTTCCAAATACAGTAATCCTAAACACTTGATCAAACATGAGCGCAATTTAAAACGGAAACAACAAAAACTGTCTCGGAAGCAGAAAGGAAGTAAGAGTAGACAAAAGGCTAGATTAAAAGTTGCCAAAGTCCACGCTAAAATCTCTCGTTGTCGAGAAGATTTTCTACACAAACTATCCCGCAAGATAGTTAATGAAAACCAAATTATTGCGGTAGAAGATCTGGCGGTTAAGAATCTGGTTAGAAACCCTAAATTAGCTAAGGCGATTAGTGATTGTGGCTGGGGAATGTTCTGTACAATGTTGAAATATAAAGCGGAAAAAGAAGGGAAAAATTATCAAGAAGTTGATCGATTTTTCCCTTCTTCTAAAACTTGTAATGTCTGCCTAAATCAAGTGGGTAGTTTACCGCTTGAGATTAGAAGGTGGACTTGCAAACATTGTCAAACTACCCATGATCGTGATATAAACGCTTCCATCAATATCAAGAATGAAGCCTTGCGGATTTTGTCGTTAGGAACTAGCGACACTGCCAATCTGAGGGGATGTAGGTCGTCTGGTAAAACTATGTGCCAAGCACAGGCTTCGCCAACGGTTCTATCAGATGCTATCCCCATCGAAGTTGGAAGCCCACACTTACTCGTAGAGAAGTGTGGGTAGTTCACTTTGATGCAGTTAAACGTCATAAACTGATTTTAAGATTAATGTTAAAGATTCAAAAAGTTGATGTTTGACTAATCTATGATTAAAAATTCACCCAAGTTAAGATATGCCTAGAGTTAGTTCACAATTATCCGATCTTCAGTGGGTCAAGCAAGTCCATGACTTCTTAATTGAAGTGGCGCGGGCTTCTTTAGCAGATACTCCGAAATTGCCAGAAAGTGTTTCCACTCAAGCTTTACCTTTAGCCCAAAAAGCCCAAAATATTCAACAAAAAGCCGGAAACACAGCCAATAATGATAAAAATTGGCAATCTCAAAAAAGTCAATGGATTGAAGAAGTACGTCAACTGTTGCTAGAATTGTCTCGAATTGCTTTATCAGAACGCCCGAAACTTCCTGAGAATATTGCTCAACGGGCGTTAACTTTGGCCGAAACAGCCCAAGATATTCAGCAAGATTTAGAAGATTCAGGACGCGATGAAACGTCTGAAAATGATGAGGATGAAACCGACGATTTTTCGGGAGACGTTGCCTTATCAGTTAATGATCTATTGAAATCTTTGAAAGACCGTTTAACTGCCGAATATCAAAGCGAAAACCCACCAGGAAACCCTCAATGGCAGCAATTGTTAACCTTACTCGATGTTGTTCAGGAGACTTACAACAGAATTCAAAAATCTTAAGTAATGCTTGATGTATTGAGAGAGGTAGAGAAATTTACCCCAGCTTTTAACAGCACAAATTTCTCCCGATCTCTCCAAACCGGAGGCAATACTTTCGGGTTATATTAGAGTTTATTAATATGATTAAATTATGCTAACTCTTAGTTCTTTAAAACCCGCAAAAATTCCCGAATAGATTTACAGGCCGTCAACGGTCAACCATCAACCGTCAACCGACAACGATTAACCGACAACCCACTTGGAGGAAATGCCCATCCCCTTTAGAATGCTATGTGGGGAGTTTCCCCAATTTAATGATTTCAAAAAGCTTGGAGAACGATTCGTGGATTTATCGAAGATTCCGCCCCAACCTAAACCGGGCTTAATTAACGTTTTGATTGAGATCCCGGCCGGAAGCAAAAACAAATACGAATACGATAAAGAGCTACAAGCCTTTGCTCTGGATCGGGTGTTGTTTGCCTCTGTCCAGTATCCCTTTGATTATGGCTTTATTCCCAATACCTTAGCCGATGATGGAGATCCCCTAGACGGGTTGGTGATCATGGATCAACCTACATTCCCAGGATGTGTGATCGCCGCGCGACCTATTGGTATGTTAGAAATGATAGATGGTGGCGATCGGGATGAAAAAATTCTCTGTGTTCCCGCCGCCGACCCCCGCTATGCAGAAGTGAAATCTCTTAAAGATATTCCCCATCATCGCCTAGAAGAAATTGCTGAATTTTTCAGAACCTACAAAAACCTAGAACGCAAAGTTACTGAAATTCTGGGTTGGCAGGATGTGGATCAAGTTGCTCCGATTGTGGAAAAGTGTATTCAAGCTGGAAACAGTAAACAGTAATCAGTGTAGAGACGTTGAATTCAACGTCTCTACCGATGACTGATTGCTGATTACTGATTACTGAAATGTACCGAACACTACTATACGCTAAGATTCATAACTGTACTCTCACCGCAGCCAATGTTAACTATGTGGGGAGTATCACGATTGATCAATCTCTACTGGATGCTGCGGGCATTTTTGTTCATGAACAAGTACAAGTGGTGAATGTTGCCAATGGGGAACGATTTATCACCTATATCATCCCAGGTGAGGCTAACTCCGGGGCGATCGAATTGAATGGGGCGGCGGCTCGTTTGGGCGTTGTTGGCGATCGCTTAATTGTGATGTCTTATGCACAATTCACCCTCGAAGAAACAACAACGCATCAACCTAGAGTCGTGTTAGTCGATGAGAATAATCGAATTGTGGAAATTCGAGGCTAAAATAATTTTACCCCTGTGATAAAATACAACAGGTTGTAAACTCACCTGCAAGGCTGAACACACCCGGAGTGCAGCCCCGCGCTCTCCTTAACTCGCTTGAAAAATCAGGGAATCTTGAACCCCTTTGACCCCTCTCGGTGTTCAGTCCGATGACTAGGGCTGATCGGGAAAAAAATTGAATATGCCCTTTGGGGTGCCGGGTGTCGGCCTAAGTAATACCGGGCTATTACCAAAGATTGTGGGGTGTACGGGTTGTATCACCACCATCTCCAAAGGGAAGGTCAGACCCAAACCCGACTCGTCGGGTAGAGGCTGTCCCAACAAAGCAGAAAGCCTGCACTGTACCCCTGGTTAGTGCAGGGTAAGTCACCGTTATACGTCCAAGGCTAAAACAAACGATGCCAGTTTCTGATCCGCCAGCCCAGAACCCACAGTCCTCCGATGAAGCAACCCCCATGGATAAGAACTCTGCGACTGATTTTTCCGTGCGATTCTGGGGGGTAAGAGGTAATATACCCACGCCCGGATCTCAAACGGTTCGATATGGAGGCAATACCTCCTGCGTAGAAATGCGCTTGGGTGAAAAACGTTTGATTTTTGATGCAGGTACAGGCTTAAGAGTCTTGGGAATGGATCTGCTCAAACAGATGCCCGTAGAAGCCTATCTGTTCTTTTCCCATACCCATTGGGATCATATTCAAGGGTTTCCGTTTTTTGTTCCAGCTTTTATTCCCATTAACCGCTTTCATATTTATGGGGCGATTTCACCGGATGGCAGCACGATCAAAGATCGTCTCTGTGATCAGATGGTTCACCCGAATTTTCCCGTCCCCATCCATGTCATGCAGTCGGACATGAAGTTCTATGACTTATCTCCGGGGGATGTATTGGCCTTAGATGATATTAAAATTGAAACGGCTGCTTTGAATCATCCCAATGTCGCCGTTGGCTATCGAGTGACTTGGCAAGGACGGACGGCTGTTTACTGTACAGATACCGAACATTTTCCCGATCGCTTCGATGAAAATGTTCTCCACCTGGCTAGGGATGCCGATGTTTTCATTTATGATGCCACCTATACCAACGACGAATATTACAATGATCAATTCCCCAAAATTGGTTGGGGACATTCGACTTGGGAAATGGGTGTGGAAGTGGCAAAAAAAGCCGGAGTTAAACAGGTGGTGATGTATCAACATGATCCCTCCCATACCGATGATATGCTCGATGAAATTGAAGCCCAAGTTCAAGCCGTTTTTCCCAATGGGGTTGTTGCCCGGGAAGGGATGATCTTAAAACTTGACTAAGAGCCGATCTCAACACAGAATGCACTACTTTAGGCTAGGATTTCAGTGATGTTGGCAGTTGACACTCTCAGGTCTGAAGACACGCTCGATTCTAACTTCAACCTGGACACTTGCTCGACCAGGGTTTCCCCAAGCAGAGTAGAGGTTTCCAGTCCATTAGCGTTACTTTGGGGATGCCCTCCCCTAGCTTGTTTACCAAGATTTAGAATATTAATTGCAGCATTTGTATCTCTATGCAATTCACATCCACAATTACAAATATGGGTGCGGGTTGATAGAGATTTTTTCACTATTACCCCACAATTACTACATTTTTGTGAAGTGTAATGAGGTGCAACCGGAAGTGCTAACTTATCAAATTTAGCTGCAAAATATTCTATCCATTTTCTCAACAAATACCAACTTGCATCACTAATTGATTTAGCTAAACAATGGTTTTTCACCAGATTTCTAACACTTAAATCTTCATAGACTACTACATCGTTAGATATGCATACGTTACGCGCAATTCTCTTTGCGTGTTCATTCCGTTGTCTACTTACTTTCAAATGTTTTCTACTGTAAACCTTTCTGGCTTTCCGTCTCCCCGATGAACCCTTAACTTTTTTATAGATCCGTTTCTGAGACTTTTTAATGGATTGCTCCGCTTTTCTCAAAAACTTAGGATTAACTTCTTGATATCCATTGGAGTCGGTATAAAACGACTCAATACCAACATCAAGTCCTATTTCCTTTCCGGTTTTGGGTTGAATATCGGTGACATTAATATTCAGACAAAATTGTGCGTAATATCCATCGGCACGACGAATTAAACGCACCCGTTTTATGTCTTTAACATTGTAGGTTTGGATATTCCATTTACCCAATAATTTGAGTTTACCAATCCCGTTTTTATCGGTAAAGGTAATTTTTCTTTTAGTTGGGTGTAATTTCCATCCCGATGTTTTATATTCAACGGAACGACAATTTTTTTGGAATCGGGGATATCCTTTTTTGCCAGAAATCTTTTTCTTACAATTGTCGTAAAAACGACTAATGGCAGTCCATCCTCGCTCGGCGGCGGATTGGACTGCCATTGAATTTAGGTCGGCAACAAAGGGGAATTGATTTCTAAGAGTCGTGGAATATTTATTTAATGCAAATTTATCAATTTTTAATTCTCTTGAATTATCCATCCAATATCGAATGGCTTTATTGCGAATGAATTGGGTGGTGCGAATTGCTTCGTCAATCGCTTTGTATTGATTGGGTTTGCCTTTACACTTGTATTCCAGAACTATCATAGAAATCTCATGTTTTCGACCTAATACTATGTTAACATAAATCATGAGAATATTCACGGGGAATACATTACCCTGGGTCGCTTTTCATCTCAGGGCTAAAGCCACTGAGTTTTCAATCTCCCAGACTTTTCTTATAATTAGTCTTTGTTATGGGTTTTCTCAGTCAAAACAGAATTCCAAGGCGAAAGGGACGATCTTCTCCCTGGGTGTTGATTTTGATGATCGGGGTCTGGAGTATTGCGATCGCGTTATCTCTGGTACTTGCTCTGAATGCAGGTTCTCCCCCTCCTGTTATCGCTCAAAATGCGCCCACCTTCAATCAGATCGACAATGTGGATGTCGTACAACCGGAATATCAATTGGGATATGAACTTTATCTCAACACTTGTTCAACCTGCCATATTCCTATCCCGCCGCAAGTGTTCCCGACCCAAACTTGGCAGCAAATTATCCAAGATGAACAACATTATGGTGCGACACTGCAACCCTTAGATGGGCCATCATTGTTGTTAATGTGGAAATATCTTCAAACCTATTCCCGTCCTATTGCTCTCAAGGATGAAGCAATTCCTTATCGTTTCAATCGTTCTCGTTATTTTAAAGCACTACATCCGCGTGTGGAATTGCCTCAACCTGTCACGGTGAATAGTTGTGTGAGTTGTCATCCAGGTGCATCAGAATTTAACTACCGGAATTTAACACCAGAATGGCAAAATTCTCCTTAATCGAATTTTATATGATGTCAAGATTACCTCCTTTGTTTCGTCGGTTGCAGAAATGGCAAGGAATTCCTCTGCGTTGGGTACTTGTCGTTCCCTTTCTCTTAGAAATTTCAATTGCTGTCGGTTTAACGGGTTGGTTAGCTTTCAGTCAGGGAGAAAAAGCGATTAATGAACTCGCACAACAAATTGAAAATGAAGTCAGTTTCCGCATCCAACAACACTTAACTACTTATCTTTCTACCCCCCATCAAATTAATAAAATTAATGCCGATGCTGTTGAATTAGGATTATTAGATCTGCAAAATTTTGCTGAAGTTGGACAATACTTTTGGCAACAACTTCAAGCCTTTGATGTCGGTTATATTTATTATGTATTACCTACAGGAGAATATGCTGGAGCCGGATATTTTTTAGATTTGAATAAAGCCAGCATTGATGAACTTTCTCCCCAAACTGAATGGAAATCTAATACCTATGCAACAGATCCCCTGGGGAATCGGACTAAGTTACTGGGATCTTTTGATGATTATAAGCCCCGCAATGAAGCCGCTTATACCGATGCAGTTCGGGCAAAAAAACCGATTTGGAGCCAAATTTATCAATGGGATAATTTTCCCGATATTATCTCTATTTCTGCCAGTTATCCTCTATATAATACTAGCAATGATTTAGTAGCTGTTCTGATCTCTAATTTACGCCTATCCCAAATTAGTGAGTTTTTAAAACGCTTAAAAATCAGTGAATCTGGACAAACATTTATTTTAGAGCGTAACGGATTTTTAGTAGCAAGTTCATCTTCAAAACCCCCCTATAAAATGGTAAATGGGGTGGCAAAACGGCTCAATGCTGCGGATAGTCAAGATGTTATGATTCGAGAAACTGTTAATGCTATCATTCAAGAATTGGGTCAAATTCACTCGATTAATACAGATCAATCTGTACATCTTTCTATCAATAATCAACGTCAATTCATCAAAATTACCCCTTGGAAAGATCCATGGGGTTTAGATTGGTTGATTGTGGTAGTAGTGCCCGAATCCGATTTTATGGGTCAAATTAATGCGAATACTCAAAAAACAATTATTCTCTGTATTGTGGCTGTGGGAATTTCCACATTATTTGGACTATTAACATCTCGTTGGATTAGTCGAAAAATTCTCCGGTTGAGTATAGCTTCCCGTCAAATTGCTAATGGAAATCTTCAACAAAAAATTCAGATTAAGGGAATTAAAGAAATTAAGATTCTGGGTGATTCTTTTAACCAAATGGCTGAACAATTACAACAATCCTTTACCGTTTTAGCCACAGCGAATGAAACCTTAGAACAACGAGTTGAAGAACGCACAACCCAACTCCAAACCGCTAAGGAAGAAGCTGAATCTGCTAACCAAGCGAAAAGTGAATTTTTGGCAAATATGAGCCATGAATTGCGTACCCCCTTAAATGGCATTTTAGGCTATGCTCAAATTCTGCAACGGGAACCTAATTTAACTCCTAAACATCTACAAGGACTTCATATTATTTATGAGTGTGGTTCTCATTTATTAACCTTAATTAATGATATTTTAGATTTTTCTAAAATCGAAGCGCGTAAACTAGAACTCTATCCTGTAGATTTTAATTTAGAACATTGTTTATGGGGAATTATAGAAGTTTGTCGCCTGAAAGCTGAACAAAAAGAATTAGAATTTAGTTATCAACCTTTAACTCCTTTACCCGAAGGAATTCATGCTGATGAAAAACGGCTCCGCCAGGTTTTATTAAATCTATTAGGAAATGCGATTAAATTTACTAATACTGGATCGGTGTGTTTTCAAGTGCAAGTTTTATCCGAATCAACAGAATCTGATTCCGTTCAAATATATACCTTAAGATTTGAAGTTGAGGATACGGGAATTGGCATTACCTCGGAACAAATTCAAAAAATATTTTTACCCTTTGAACAAGTAGGAGAACACGCCAGAAAAGCCGAAGGAACTGGGTTAGGATTAGCAATTAGTCATCAAATTGTAGAAATGATGGCAGGGGAGATTAATGTTGAAAGTATTCCAGGAATAGGAAGTAAATTTTGGTTTGATGTCAATTTACCAGCCGCTAAAGTTCAAAAAGTTAAAAGGACTGAAACGGAACAAAAAATTGTCAGTTATCAGGGAGAAAAACGGACAATTTTGATTGTAGATGATCGCTGGGAAAATCGATCTGTTATTGTGAATTTTTTAGAACCCCTGGGATTTGAATTGCTTGAAGCAACTCAAGGACAAGAAGGATTAGAAAAAGTTAAAGCCTGGTATCCTAATGTCGTAATTACTGATTTAATGATGCCTATTCTGGGGGGCTTAGAAATGACTCGACAATTAAGAACTGATCCCGAATTTTCTGATCTCATTATTATTGCTTCTTCTGCGTCTGTATTTAGTGCAGATCAAGAAGAATGTTTAAAGGCAGGTTGTAATGGGTTTTTATCTAAACCGATACAAGAACAAGTTTTATTAAATCAACTCCAAGAAATGTTAAAATTAACTTGGATTTACAAAAGTTCGGAGCCAGTAAAATACAAATCAAAAGCACCAGTGTCTGTTAGTTCTTTAATGATTCCTCCATCACAAGAACTGATTAACTTGTATAATCTTGCCAAGGGAGGATATATTTTAGAAATTCAAACTGAAGCCAATCGGATTAAACGGTTAGATGCTCAATATACTGCTTTTGCTGATTATATTATTCAATTGGCTGAGGATTTTGAAGATGAACAAATTATCCATTTTATTCAACCCTATATTAATAAATAATCTATGAAAAGTTCTTATTCTATTTTAATTGTAGATGATAATCTGACAAACATTAAACTATTATTAGATATTTTAAACCAGTCTGGTTTTCGAGTTTCCGTTGCTAAAAGTGGGGAAAATGCCTTAGTTAAACTTCAAGAAAATATACCTGATTTAATCTTATTAGATGTGATGATGCCGGGAATTGATGGCTTTGAAACTTGTCGTCAGTTAAAGGAAAATCCGAAAACTAAAGATATTCCCGTAATTTTTATGACGGCTCTTAGTGAGTTGGTAAATAAGGTTAAAGGGTTACAAGTAGGAGGCGTTGATTATATTACCAAACCCATTGAACCGGAAGAAGTCTTAGCCAGAATTCAGGTTCATTTGCAATTAAGAAAAATTCAGCTTCAGTTAATTCAAACTGAAAAAATGTCTTCTTTAGGTCAGTTAGTGGGAGGTGTGGCTCATGAAATTAATAACCCGATTAATTTTATTTATGGAAATATCTTTTATGCTCAACAATATGTTAGGGATTTAATTCAAACCATTAAGCTTTATGAACAGTATCTCCCGGAAAATATTCCTGAAATTCAACAGTGGTCTGAAGAAACTGATTTGAACTTTTTAAAAGATGATCTCCCGCAACTTTTATCCTCAATGGAAGTGGGTGCAAATCGAATTCGAGATTTAGTGCGATCGCTACGAGTCTTTTCTCGACTTGATGAAGCACAATTAAAAGAGATAAATCTAAAAGAAGGAATTGAAAGTACATTAATGCTGTTAAGTCATCGCCTGAAATCCACCTCCCATCGTCCTGAAATTGAAATTATTCAAGAGTATGATCAATTCCCTCTGATTGAATGTTATGCTAGTGAGATTAATCAAGTTTTTATTCATGTCTTGAATAATGCTATTGATGCAATTGATAGTAAAGCGATGATGTTAGAAAATCAGTCCAAAAATCAGGAAGTATTCATCCCCCAAATTCGGGTTCAAATTGAATCTGCAACCGATCAAAAGGGATTAAAAATTAGCATTAATGATAATGGTATTGGGATGTCACCTGAAGTTCTACGCCGCAGTTTTGACCAATTTTTTACGACCAAACCTGTCGGACAAGGAACAGGTTTAGGATTAGCGATCGCCTATGCGATTATTGTTGATAAACATGGAGGAACATTAAGCTGTAGTTCTGAAGTCGGACAAGGAAGCGAGTTTAATATCATCTTACCTTTGTCTCAGGAAAAAAGGTTAAGTTAAAGACAATTAACAGGGCTGAATTTTAAAGTCTTCAATGGGGGTTCATTATACCAAGATTTGAGAGTCTCAGACATGATAAAAGCTCCTAAAAACAAAAAAAGTAGGGTGTGTAAGCGCAGCGCACGCACCATCATCAAGATAACCTAATTTCCGATTAATTGCTTAACAGAAATTACCAAATCAGGGAACGCTAACGGACTAATTTCACCCTGAGTCAAAGTTTCTCTATCTTGATATCCCTCATCCCTTGGAGAACGGAATACAACTAATGTTAAAGTTTTTAAATTAATCACCCAATATTCAGGAATTTGGGCCTCTGCATAAATTTTAGTTTTAATTTCTAAATCTTTAGTTAAACTAGAGTTTGAATATTCAATCAACCAAAAAATATTTTCAGGATAGGGGTGATGATTTCGATAATCTTGTCCTAAACGTTCAACAATCGCAATATCAGGTTCAGGTTCAGAATTGCTGAGGGGAATTGTAATCGGTTTACCCTGTCGAACTTTTGCCCGATTTCCTAATAAATAAATTAGGTATTCTCCCGCCTCATCACTAGAATAAGCATGAACTTCTCCTTCTGGTGCCATTTCTACAATTTCCCCATTTAAGAGTTCAACCTGACGTTGTGTTAAAATTTCGGCATCAATCATGCGATGGTAATCTTCAATTGTCCATTTTGCCAGCATTAACATCAGCGATCGCTCCTGTTTTATTCAGACTTAATTAACCCCTGAAAACATTCTTTTAAAACCTGCCAATTAATCGAATTATATTTCGTTTGTCCGTCTTTTCTAATCCGAATTAATCCCGCTTCTGCTAATATTTTAGAATGGTGACAAAACAACGCCAAACTAATTCCCGCCTGGGATGCCACCTCAGAACCACTCATTTCTGTCTGTTGTGTTAACATCTCAATAATTCGCAACCTTGTCGGGTCGCCCAAGGCGGCAAAAATTTTCGCTCGTCGGCCAGTATCAGTGGGTGCTAAGGGCTGAGGGACACTCTCGCTGAGGTTTTCGCAGGAGTCGGACATGATGGCAAAGGGTCTGGTTTGGATAGTGCTGTGTGATTCTATTCTACCGCGTTTCGGTTAAAACTGAAATAGTTAAACAACCACTTGACTTTTTGACAATCATCGCTTAGGCTAATAATTAAACCGTTGTTTAACTACTGAACTATAAACTTCAGCCTGAACAGGAAAGAAACATGAACACCCAACTCAACCTATTTTCGGCCTTCCAACTGGGTCGCTACACCCTCCCCAACCGCTTCGTAATGGCTCCATTGACCCGTAACCGGGCTGGAGTCGGGAACGTTCCTGGCCCTCTCAACGCCGAATATTACGCACAACGGGCCTCTGCGGGTTTGATAATTACCGAGGCTACCCAAATTTCTCCCCAGGGAGTAGGCTACCCTGGCACACCGGGCATCCATTCCCCAGAACAGGTAGAAGGCTGGAAACTCGTCACCCAGGCGGTTCACAACCAAGGGGGACGGATTTTCCTACAACTGTGGCACGTTGGCCGAATTTCCCATCCCTTGCTACAACCCAATGGAGCCTTACCTGTAGCCCCCTCAGCCATTGCGCCCGAAGGAATGGCCAGCACCTACGAAGGAGAAAAACCCTTTGTCACCCCCCGTGCTTTGGAAATAGAGGAAATTTCTGCAATTGTAGAAAACTATCGCAAAGCGGCGGAGAATGCTTTAGTTGCGGGGTTTGATGGCGTTGAAATTCATAGTGCAAATGGCTATTTATTGGATCAGTTTCTCCAAGATGGGACAAACAAACGCACAGATCGCTATGGTGGCACACTCGGAAATCGAGCTAGATTCTTGTTAGAAGTTACGGAAGCGGTGGTTAATGTTTGGGGAAGCGATCGCGTGGGGGTGCGACTATCTCCGGGGGGTACATTTAATAGTATATCCGATTCTAATCCTGTCGCTACCTTTAGTTATGTTGCTAATGCTTTAAATCCGTTTAATTTAGCTTATTTGCACATTGTTGAACCTCGAATCAATGCTGATGCTTTGAATCGTTGGGATAAAATAGAGGAGGCAGAAATTCCCTTAGCAGAATTAACCTCTGGATTTTTCCGCACCTATTTTAAGGGTGCAATTATTTCGGCTGGGGGACATGATCGAGACAGTGGAAATGAAGCGATCGCCTCTGAAAATGCCGATTTAATTGCTTACGGGCGGTTATTTATTTCTAATCCTGATTTACCGAAACGGTTTGAGATTAACGCCCCCTTAAATCCTTATGATCGGTCTTCTTTTTATGGAGGAACAGAAAAAGGTTATACAGATTATCCGACCTTAGAGCAATTACAACCTGTGGGCGTTCATTCCTAGTAAATCGTCAAAAACTAAGGGGCTAATTAGCCCCTTTTGGAAATGATCATAGGATTTTATAAATGAAGAACAGCCAAATTAAGCAGCAATAGGAATAGGAACAGCAATTCTGGAATTTTCAATCAGATCAATAGTTGCTTTTACCGTTGCTAAATCTTCTGCTTCAAACCAACAATTCATCAGATGATCGTAAGCTTCCCAAGTTTGAGTAATTTCATCATCATACCAGATGAACCAGTCTCGATAAAGTTCTCCTTGATCAATATCAGGACAAAGTGAAAGCCACTCATCTCCGGTGAAGGTTTCCATATTGTCTATAATTCGTTGTAAATCGGAAACCGTAAAGGAAGGAGTATAAGGATTAGAAAAATTTTCAGTAGACTTAGAAATAAAAGTGTCCGGGAAGTTAAGATTAGATTTCATGTTTAGAAGCCTGATTCGATGTTCTTACTCTACCGAGATTTACCCGATTTTGGCTTGGGGGAATGTGACACTATTTCAACCTTAACAGTTCTAGGGAGTACCCTTGACAAAGCCAATATCAGAAGATTAAGCTTAAATTGACCGGGTGCAGTAGACGGTTCGAGAAATGGCACAGTCATCTCGTTCCTGTAGGGGGAAACTGTCTGCGGTTTTAGGGGTTTCTGACGAGTCAATCCGCCATCAGGACAAAATACAGATCTCAACCCGGAAAGATAGGAAAACACGGTTAACCTTGGGTTGGCTGGTCTCAGGGGATACAACCCTTCTGAGCATCACAGAGTCACCGATGATGGAAAAGAATTGTTGTTATTAAACCGTGTTGTCCTTTACGCAACTGCTACCTCAACGTCCCTGGTTTGGGGTTTCACAACAATCCATTTTCCCGTTTCGGGATCACGATAGGCGATGAAAGGGTTGGGGCGCAGTTCTTTGCTGGAAGATTGAGCAGCCATAAGTGAGCACTCCAAAGACTTAGCCTTATCTTTAAAATTGTGCCCTTCATCCTTGGGGTTTACCGTGATATTATCCTGATCTGAGTGTGAAATAGATCAGGGGTTTTAGGTGATGAGAGACACAATAAATTAGTGATTTGCGCCATGTTAATGTAATAATTAGTATGATGATATCAATCAAATGTTCAAGCTATATGAAAAAAGTAGAAGATGAAAACTAATTTTATATTATCTCCTAATTCTTATGATTTAATTCCTTCTAAAAAATTTTCTGCTGAATTTAAGCAGACGGCTTTTGTCTTAATTCAAGAATTTAAAAATCAATCTTTGAGATCTTTTTTAAAAGAAAAATTTGAAATTTCAGAAAAAGAAGTCTATGTTATAAATGTAAAATTCAAAGAATCGATTCAGGAATTTATAGCTACTCGAAATAAAAGTTTTGGAGTTTTTTATACCCCTTTTAATATTGCAGATAAAATCATATCCACAATAAAAATAGATAGTAATTTTTCCTATTTAGAACCTAGCGTTGGCACAGGTAACTTTATCATACTCCTGATTGAAAAAATCAGGCAAACTCTACCTAATATCTCTCTGGATAACCTCCTAAAATCTATTTATGGATTTGAGATTGATAATGAAGCTTTAGAAATTTGTAAGTTAAGAGTTCTTCTGTATTTAGAAAATTATTATTTTATTGATCAACAAATTTATAACAAACTCAATTTTTATGTTACAGATTTTACAATAAAAGCACCTTTTGGATTTGATTTTTTAAAAAATTTTAACAGCCTCTATCAAGATAGTCCAGAAGTTTTAGAAATAAAAAAGAGTCATAAATTTGATTACATTTTTGGGAATCCACCTTTTATTACATTCTATGGGCGCAGAAGTAAAAAATTATTGGAAAGTTATCGAAAATATTACTTAGAGAATTATGAGTTTATACCTAATTCAGTTATGAATGGTAAACTCAACTCTTATATGTTTTTTATAGAACAGGGCTTAAACTTATTAAATAAAAATGGTCATTTGATCTATTTACTCGATAATTCCATATATGAAACATCGGGTGAACATATTCGTAAATGGATTATAGCTAATTTTCAAATTCATTCCATTACTCAAGGATTTAGTGATTTTAATAATGTCTGTAGTGGTCAAACAATTTGGCATATTATTCAATGTAAACCTGAAACTGAAATGATTTTAGAAGATCATAATAGTGATCACAAACCCAGTCAAAAAATCAATCAATGTACTTATCTTAATAGTCTTGAATGCAAAATCGATTTTCAACAAGATAATTTAATTATTGCTCAATTTAAGAAATATAAAAATATTAATTATTATTTTCCTGGAAAATCGATCAGAACTTGTTGTATGTTGTTAAATTTAACGGATAAATTTTTAGTAACACCAGAAGAATATAAACAAGATGAATCGGGTTTAATTATGCCTTATCTTGAAGGAGGTAAGTCCTTATCTCATCCCGATGAACCGTTTAAATTTGAAAAATATATTAAGTATGATTATCAATTACAACTGGATATTAGCGAAGAAATCAGAAAACAATTAGAGCAAGAAGGTGTTAAAAATAAAAAGCGTATTGGTTTAGGTAAACTAGAAGTTTACCAAGCTCCCAAAATATTTATTAGACAATCTTCCAATAAACTGATAGCAAAATTTACAACGGAAAATTTTATGGCTAATAATAGCCTCTATGTATTAACTCCTATTTACTCTAATTTTAGTTTTGATATTTGGGAAGATATTTTAATCTATACGGAAAGGTTACTCTGTTCCACTTTATACTCCTATCTTGCTCATCAATTAAAAGTTATCAGAAAAAATGTTAAACAACAACCTCAAATCAAAATTAGTGATCTGAAACAGCTTCCTTTTGTACTAGATACTCACAGCGATTTTTTTAGGGAAATTATAGAAGTTAATCCAATTAATAGAAAAAAAATAGATTCTATAATTTATGAAAACTTGTGTATAAGTACACCAGAAATTAAGAAGATAGAGTTTTTTTTACAATCTGTTTAACTGTATCAAAATTATGACTTAAATTTTTAAGACCTAATTCTACTTTCCTCTCTCTAAAGACTGCTGTAGTTTTTCTTGTAATAAATCAATAAACTCTAAAAGACTTCTTTTTTCAGGATGAACAGCATAATTAACCTGTAACTGATTATTCGGTTGAATCCGAAAACTATGATGAATATCTTTTAACATAAAAACATGAACCATTTTTCCTTGTGGTGTTTCTACAAATTTCATCCCTGTTCCTTGAGAACGATATGCAATTTGGCAATAGAGAGCAAAATAATTACCTTTTTTAAAAAAATCTAAAAACTTTTTGTAAGTTCCCATATCAGGATTACTATCTTTATGCTTAAGATTAGTTGCTTTAATATCGATCCAAACTAACTCTTGTTCACCCGGATAAAATTCATATATAAATTTCAGATCATAAGGACTTTTGGTGTTGCTGGGGAGAGAAACTTCAACTTCTTTAAAGGCTGGTAAATTTGAAGTTTTTTTAACAAACATTGATTCTAAGTCATAACTAATTTCTGCTCCTCCTCTAGTGCTAACAGAAATCGGTAAGGTGGGATTTTCTTGAATAATCTGCTCAAATATAGCAGTGACCTGATTAATAATAATCTCTTCTTTTTGCTGCCAATCCATAATTTACTTTTTAAGTTTAACTTGAAAAAAATCAATATTAATATATCATAGAAAAACAAAAATTAGAATAATTTTAACTAAAGAAATAATAGCCTGCAATCACAGGCTATTATTTCAACGATTAAAGATTAATTTCCCTAACCGCCAATCATCATCGGTTGGGGTTCAAAGGTGGGGAAAATGCGATCGCCATTGTAATCGGCTGAGACTAAAGGATGACCATAATAGGCATCAATTAACAGTTGTTTCAAGTCCTTAATTAAAGGATAACGAGGATTAGCCCCAGTACATTGATCATCAAAAGCTTGATCAGCAACTTCATCTAATTTAGCCAGAAATTCCGCTTCAGTTTTATCCGTTAAAACCTCTTGAATGGAAGCCGGAATTCCCACTTGACGTTTTAATTCTTCGATGGCTAAAATTAACCGATCTACTTTTTCATCTTCCGTTTCTCCTCCTAGCCGCAGATAATCCGCAATCCGAGAATAGCGCCATTTAGCATTCGGATATTTATACTGGGAAAATGTGGCTTGTTTGAACGGAACATCGGTGGCATTATAACGAATAACATGACTAATTAATAGCGCATTCGCTAACCCATGAGGGATATGAAATGTTCCGCCTAATTGGTGAGCTAAGGAGTGACAAATCCCTAAAAATCCATTTGCAAATGCCATCCCTGCCATTGTAGAGGCATAGTGCATTTTTTCCCGTGCTTTAGGATCATTTGCCCCATTATGATAGGAACTGGGCAGGTATTTAAAGATTAACCGAATCGCTTCTAAAGCTAACCCATTGGTATATTCCGAAGCCAATACCGAAACATAAGATTCTAAGGCGTGGGTTAAGGCATCAACACCCCCGAAAGCGGTTAAACTTTTGGGCATATTTAACACTAATTCCGGGTCAATAATTGCCATATTCGGCGTTAACGCATAGTCCGCCAAGGGATATTTAATATTCGTCCGTCGGTCTGTTACTACTGCAAACGGTGTCACTTCTGAACCCGTTCCCGATGTGGTAGGAATCGCAACCATAATCGCTTTGTCGCCTAAAGGAGGCAGTTCATAAACCCGTTTACGGATATCCATAAACCGCATGGCTAACCCTTCAAATTCAATATCGGGGTGTTCATACATGAGCCACATAATTTTAGCCGCATCCATCGGAGAACCGCCGCCAATGGCAATAATCACATCGGGTTTAAACGTATTCATTAAGGTTAATCCCCGTTGTACCGTGTCTAAAGAGGGGTCGGGTTCAACATCGTAGAACACATCATATTTGACTCCAATTTCCTCTAAAACTTCTTCGAGAGAATTGGTAATACCCAAATCAAATAAGGGTTTATCGGTGACAATAAATGCTCGTTCTTTTCCGGCTAATTCTCGAATGGCAACGGGTAATGATCCATATTTGAAATAAATTTTGGGAGGAATACGGAACCAGAGCATATTTTCCCGGCGTTCAGCAACGGTTTTAATATTCAATAAATGCCGAGGTTCAACGTTTTCGCTAATGGAATTACCGCCCCAAGTTCCACATCCTAACGTTAAAGACGGGTCAAGACGGAAGTTATAAATATCGCCAATAGCCCCTTGAGAAGAGGGCGTATTAATTAAAACACGGGCTGTTTGAACGGTATCTTCAAACCGTTTAATATGGTCAATATTACTGGGAGAAGTGTATAAAGCCGCAGTATGTCCCCGTCCGCCTAATTGTACTAAAGTATCAGCTTTAGCAACGGCATCCTCAAAATTTGTAGCCCGATACATGGCTAAAATTGGGGAAAGTTTTTCATGGGAAAAGGGATCATTTTCGTCAACTTCGATGCCTTCTCCAATAATGACCCGTGTTTCTTCGGAGAGGCTAATTCCTGCTAAGGCAGCTAATTTTTGTACAGGTTGACCGACAATTTCCCCATTCAGATGTCCGTCAATAAAAATCACCTTTGCCATACGTTCCCGTTCTTCAGGCGTCAGGAAATAAGCTCCACGCTGAGTAAATTCCTGCTTGACTTCTTCATAAACGGAATCAACCACAATTACCGATTGTTCACTGGCACAAATCATGCCATTATCGAAAGTTTTACTAATAATAATTGAGGAAACGGCCATTTTAATATGGGCGGTATCATCAATTAAAGCGGGGGTATTCCCTGCACCGACTCCCAAAGAAGGATTACCGGAAGAATAGGCTGCCCGTACCATTCCTGGCCCCCCGGTGGCTAAAATCAGTTTAATGTCGGGGTGCTGCATTAAGGCTTGGGACAGTGGAACAGTGGGGGTATCAATCCAGCCAATAATATCTTCCGGGGCACCGGCTGCGACGGCTGCATCGAGGACAATTTTAGCGGCGGCGGTGGTACAGTGTTTGGCGCGNGATCGCATTTTTTCAACAACAAAATGTAGGGGCGGGTTCTGTAATTATCTTCAATTCTAACCAATAATCTAACTAAACCCGCCCATCAGATGATGCGATCGCTGCTCAGAAGAAAGGGCGGGTTTAGAGAGATAATTACTGATAATTAAAGCTCGTCTCGGAACCCGCCCCTACGGTTTAATTGTTGATTATTGCTCAAATGCGATCAGATTTTTTCCACAACAAAATGTAGGGGCGGGATTCTCGTATCTAGTCCAATCAAAGTTAGAGTCGATCAGAATTTTTATTAACTTTCACTCCGCCTAAAGGCGGGTATTCTACATCCCACGCTTGAAAGACGTGGGCTTTGAATACGGTTATTGTAACAAAACTTGATGTTTTGGGGTCAGGTTCTCATGCTTACCACAACGGTAATCTGATAAAATATTTAATGACCAAACTGGCAAAGCAGTCTCAGTCCCCTGTTCATCACTGGGGTGGGGATGTCAGGATAGAGTCTAAAACAACTCGAAAATTAGGGCTTCAACCCTGAACAGGAGCGTCTAATGGAGCCAACATTCCCCTAGTTGTCAAGTTTGTTGCTCCGTAAGGACAAAAATAGGATAAAAATAAAAAGATGAGAGATGTTTAAAAAACTTTAGGAGGAGAATCTATGGACTTCGATTTTCGCATTCTCATTGTTCTATTACCTCTACTCGCGGCGGCGGGTTGGGCTTTCTATAATATCGGGGCGATCGCCGTCAGACAAGTTCAAGGTTTTTTAAATAGAAGTTAAATATAACTCTTAAACAATGCTTTTCCCTATCCTGTGATTAGACGGGGTAGGGTTTTTGTTGTTCAGAGAATTTCAGACTTGTGATCCATATCACTGTTTCGGGAAAACTTCTATCACCCTTCTAGTCCGTAAATTATCACCCTTTGATGGGATAACGCTCACTTCAATCATTGATAACGTTCATGTTGACTGCTAACGAATATCACCGATTTTAGCCGGAATTAAAATAATAATAAAAACTGTAAACGGTTATGAGTGACAGACATGAAACTGACTTATCGTGGTGTTCCTTACGAACTCAACGTTCATTCTGTAGAAACCTGGGAAAGCAATATTTTTGTCAAATACAGAGGTATAGGTTACAATTATCGTCGTTCAATTCATCCTCTGAAACCCTTACCTCAAGCATTAAAATATCGAGGCTTAACTTACGCCGCTTCAGATGTGAATTCTATTTCTCAACCTGTTGAACAACAATCCCCTACTTCAGTTTTAAAGGTTGTTCCCCTGTTCAAATGGCTAAAATTAAATAATCTCAAAGCCCATTTTTAAAACTTTTATCTAGTGGAAATAATAACGGTTTGGTTTTTATTGAAAGTAGCTATACGCTACTTTTTTTTGTTATAATAAAAATCTATAATTCTTCATTCTTAATTATGTCAATGACGGTTACAGTTAAACTGTTTGCAGCGTTTCAAGAAGCCTACAAGGTTTCTGAATTAATCTTACACCTTCAGCCTCAAACTCCGGTGTCTGCAATTTTAGATCAGTGTATTCAGGAGCATCCTGAACTCGAAAAGTGGCGAAACGTAACAGGATTTGCAATTAATTTAGAATTTGTAACTCCCGATACTGAAATCCAGGAGGGAGATGAGGTTGTTTTAATTCCCCCCGTGAGTGGCGGTTAATTTTTCCCAAATAATAAAGAGCGCTCTCCCCCTTTCAGTTCAACAGAGCGCTCAGTCCCCAAAATTTCATCACAAACGTATATTATCATAATGGCTCCAAAAACAACAGCCCCCTTGGATATAAAATTTTATCTACATTCAATCAACTGAAATAGAGGCTAAAACCTTCTAAATCTCCTGAACACAATAACGGGCGCGTCCTTGCTGTTTGGCTTGATATAGAGCTTGATCTGCGGCTGCAATCAAGTCAGAAACAGAGGTTAAAGTCGAAGGGATCGTATAAGTTACCCCTAAACTTAACGTTAACCACTGACTGACTATGGAATCAGCATGAGGTAATTGGAGTTGCAAAATCGCCCCTTGAATTTGTTGGGCGATATAAATTGCACCCTCCCGATTTGTATTCGGTAAAATAATTGCAAATTCTTCTCCGCCATATCGAGCGACTAAATCCGCAGGACGTTGTAAAAGATCCTCAAGGGTTTGAGCGACTTGTTTTAAACAAGTATCTCCGGCGGGGTGTCCATAGTAATCGTTGTATTGTTTGAAATAGTCAATATCACACAAAATTAAAGCTAAATCAGCGTGTTCCCGTTGTAAACGTTGCCATTCCTGTGCTAAATATTCATCAAAACGGCGACGATTTGCTACTTGAGTTAAACCATCAACGGTGGCTAGACGTTTTAATTGTTGGTTAGCAACTTGTAATTCTTGATAAAGTTCAGATTGTTGAATAGCGATCGCTAATTGATCCGCAATGGCACAAGTTAACTCAATTTCCGACTCTTTCCAACCTCTTAAATGTTGATGTTTGAGTAATCCTAAACAGCCCCAAACTTGAGAACCCACCCGCAGAGGAATCGGCAACCAACTTCCTGAAATTCCGGTTAAATGTTGAATTTCTTGGGAGTTAGGAACATTAAAATCATCCGTTTCTAAACGATTGAGTGGCTGAATACTAGGAAGAATTGGAGGCGTAGCATAGGGACTGTAACTATAGGAAGCAACCTCTTGCCATTGTTGTTTTTGGGGAAAATGTTGTAAAATACAAGCTCGATCCACACGCAATAAAGTGACAATTTCAGCAACGGCCGTTGAAAAAATTGTATCTAAATCTAAAGATTGACGAATAACTTGAATCACATGATTTAACGTTTGGGCGCGACGTGCTTGATATTGGGTTTGTTGATAGAGTTGACTTTGTTGAAGGGCAATCCCAACTTGTTCTGAGATTTGTCGAAGTAACGTTGCTTCCCATTGTAACCAATGACGTAAACCTTGATCTTGATAAATAATTAAAAGTCCCCAGAGTTGATTTTGTTCAAATAAAGGAACCATAATAGCGGAATAAATTCCCCAATGTTTTAAGACTTTTAACAGTCCCGAATTAATCGGATCATGATTAATATTATTAATCACGCGCATCCGACCACGACTAAAATTTTTATAGCATTCTAAGGGAATTAAAGGAGCTTGGGATCGTCGGTGTTTTAAAGATTCATCTAAGTTCGTTTCTGCAATAATCTTTCCTTGACGATTGGGAAAAATTCGATAAATCAAAACCTGATCACATTCCAATAACTGTTGAACTTCTGTAACGGTTGTATTGAGAATATCATCTAAATTCAAAGACTGACGAATTTGATGGGTAATTTCCCACACTAAATGCTCTTGAACAATCAGTTGACATAACGCTTTTTCGGCTCGTTTTAGAGGCGTAATATCTTGAAAAGTGGATAAAAATAAAGGATTTTGCTGATCTTGCATCATCACTGTAGATAAAAGCAAGGTTTTTGACTGCCCATTTTTAGTTTGAATTGTAGTTTCTATATTAAATATTGAACCCATTAAAGCCACAAATTTTAATTGATCTTGAGCCTTTTTATAAGCTTCAGGATTCGGATATAATAAACCCAGAAAATTAACATGGGATTGAGCTTCTTCTAAAGTATATCCGGTAATTTCTGTAATTTTTGAATTGAAAATATAAAAATTCCCTTGTTTGTCACTCAGCGTAATCCCACTGCCAACGGTTTCAATCACTGTTTTTAACCGATTTTGTGTCGTTAACAGTTGCATTTCTGCTTGTTTGCGATCGGTAATATCAACGAAGTAACCCACAATTTCCGCAGGATTTCCCCCCCCATCTTTAACCAGTCGCATTTCTAATTGTAACCAGCACCAATTGCCTTGGGCGTGTAAAAATCGAGCTTCATGAATATGGGTTCCTGTTGCTAATAATTGAATAAAAGCATCCCGCCATTGATCCTGATCTTCATCGGGAACATAGTTGTGCCAAATATCTTCTTCTCTCAAAAATGTAGCGACATCATATCCTAAAAGTGTCTTTACATTGTCACTAATAAACGTAATTTTATAGTTAGGTTGGGGTTGACAACTAAAAATTACCGCCGGACTACTGCGAAGTAATTGTTTCAGGCGTTCACTGACTTGATGCAGTTCCGATGTCGTCTGTTGACGACGCTGAAGTTCTTCTTGTAAACCATCATTGGCTTGGGTTAATTCGGCTGTCCATTGTAATAAACTGAGTTGAAGTTGTTCATTAGACTGTTGAACAGGAGTTTCCGTTGGTCGATTTTCGGTAATATCCACCACCGTACTCAGGAGTAAATTTCTACCATCGCCTAGTTTTCCCAACCTCAGAGAACTCCACTCCCAAACCCGCAGATGGCCATGACTGTTCGTGATCACATACTCTTGAAAGATGTGAGGTAAACGAGAATAACCCACTGGATTCTTCACACTGGGTAGCGGTTCTGGGCTGGTAAATCGTTCCATCCAAGCCGATAGAGTGGGTAATTCTGCTACGGTGTAACCTGTAATTTCAGCCCAACATTCATTAATTTGCACCACTTCGCCATCTTCAGCGTGGAGCATGATCGGGTTAGGCGCAGATAAAATGGCTTGGTAAAGCCATTCCTGGGGTTGGGAATTTTGATCCCTCCCCTCCTGATAGTTCTGTTCTAGTTCCAGAGGGTTAGATTCTTCAGTTTGAGAACGGCGATAGTCCATACGATTAACTTGATAGGTGATCCACCCGATTAAGATTAGAAATAAAACCCAATTCATCAGACTTTGGATCATCTCTTTTGGTTCGCTGCTGTAGAGATGATAGTGAAATCCTAAAGAGATTAATCCCTGTAGGAACAACCCGATTAAGGCTAAACTCGTTTTTTGGGAAAAATACTTCCTCTCTCCTCGGTAAAATTGATTGATTTTAGTCTTTTTTCTGCAAAAATAGGACTGTTGTGAACCCGTATCAAGTTTCCAAGAGTGATTGATTTCATTAGGATTCATATTGACAATTCCATTTTTTAGAGGGCGATTAATTTTAACCTCTATGTTTTTGTGTTTTCCTCTATCTATAGCTAAGAAAATTAGCTTTTGCTAAAAAAAATTAAGATGAGGATTAAGCCCCCCTATTCACAGCAAAATAGGGGGGTTATATTTATTAGTTTATTCAAAAAACTAGATGTGGTAAACAGTGTTATTACGGAACTTCAAGCCTAGTTTTAACAAGGCTTGATCGGGTACTGGAGCTTTGATCCTGATTAATTCCCTTATTTCTTTTGATAGAGGTTATCATTGAACGGATATTACCTCTTAAGGCTCTGGATGGTTAGAAATGTTTTATCCTATAGGAGTATGTTAACACGATCTGATTGTGGCCCCTGGATAATCCCGTCAGCACCCCGCTCTGAAGATACGGGGCTTCATGCCTCTCCTTTGGATAGCTGACCAGCTATAGCCTTAACTGGCTACGTTATTGGGAAGCGTTAAAGTTCTTACCTTGGGATGCGAAGCTAGTCCCAAGCTCTAAAACTCGGGCATTTAAACAGTTTTACGAGGGGTNGTGGGGGGAGAAAATAATCCCGTTACGGGTTTTTAGGGCAATTAAAGCTTTAAAAATTGCCGTTGATGTCGGGTTGGTGGTGGGAACAATTCCGGCTAAAATTCCGACGGGTTCGGCAATTTTTTGGAATCCAAAGGATTTGTCTTGTTCGATGACCCCACAGGTTTTTTCGTGTTTATATTTGTTGTAGATAATTTCTGAAGCAAAGTGATTTTTAATCACTTTATCCTCTACAACCCCCATTTCGGTTTCTTCTACAGCCATTTTTGCTAAGGGAATTCGTGCTGCATTTGCTGCGAGCGCTGCTTTTTTAAAAATGTAGTCTACCTGTTCTTGGGTATAGCTGGCATACTTTTCTTCTGCCGCTTTCACCCGCTTGATCAAGGCTTCAAGTTCATCAATGTTGGTAACTTTATCAATCATTATACGTCCCCCCTGTTTAGGGTTAGATTCAGGTTGTTGTGCTGTTACTTTATATCATAATGGGTTTTATTTGTTTTGGAATCTGAGTGTCAGAAAATCAACAGAATTTTTAATAGAAATTTAATGTTAAAGCGGCTCCAAAAGACGAACAGGAGAGGGAAAGCTCGGCTACAAAGAGGTTTCATAAAAGTTCGGGTCGGAGAATCGTTGTCTTCTGTGATCTTTCTGGGGCAAAATTTAAGATATTTTTTAGATTTTACGTTGGATTTTTCTTAAGAAAATGTTATCTTTGACCCCGGATATCTCATTTTCGAGTTAAAAGGGTGTCGTCGGATGGATGCCCTAGACAGACTGGCAAATCTAACTTTGATACCCCCAAAGGGGGAATTAATCGTTTCAGAATTTTCTCAGAATCATTATACTTTTTAACTTAATTTTATGATTGGGTGGGGTTCGGTTGCGCTCAATCTTCCTGTATCTAGCCCTCAAATCTTGAAACTTTATAAGGATCGGGTATTTTTACTGAAGTTAGATTATAATAGAAAAGAAAAAAAGCTGGAATAAAGTGTTTAAAACTACAAAATTCTTTGTGATTTTGTCCTCGTTCCAGTTACCCGTATAAGGAGTGGTGTATGCAAACCACAGCAACACGAATCGCTGACCCAGCCCATGATGTATTACGCTACGAACATCAATCCCTGAATGCTATTTTTAACCCTAAAACAGTGGCTGTTATTGGGGCAACGGAAAAACCGAATAGTGTCGGTAGAACCCTCCTGTGGAATTTAATTAGTAATCCCTTTGGAGGTACGGTTTTTCCTGTTAATCGCCATCGCAATAGTATTTTAGGAATCAAAGCTTATCCGAGTATTAAAGATACCCCGGAACACGTTGATTTAGCCATCATTGCTACCCCGGCTGCTAGTGTTCCGGCTGTGGTTCAAGAGTGTGTTGAGGCGGGAGTTAAAGGCGTTATTATTCTATCGGCTGGATTCAAAGAAATTGGGCAAAAAGGCGTAGAATTAGAACAGAAAATTTTGCAAATTGCTCAGTCGAGTAAAATGCGAATTATCGGCCCTAACTGTTTAGGATTAATGAATCCGTTAACGGGATTGAATGCCACCTTTGCTAATGCGATGGCAAAACCGGGCAACGTGGGATTTATTAGTCAAAGTGGCGCTTTATGTACTTCTATTTTAGATTGGAGTTTCCGCGAAAACGTTGGATTTAGTGCCTTCGTTTCCATCGGTTCTATGTTAGATATTGGTTGGGGAGATTTAATTTATTATTTAGGCAATGACCCTAATACCCAAAGTATAGTCATTTATATGGAATCCATCGGGGATGCCCGATCTTTTTTATCGGCGGCGCGAGAAGTTGCCCTAACAAAACCGATTATTGTGATTAAAGCCGGACGCACCGCCGCCGCCGCTAAAGCCGCTGCTTCCCACACGGGGGCAATGGCTGGAAGTGATGATGTTTTAGATGCTGCCTTTAGACGCTGTGGCATCTTGCGAGTTTATCATATTGCTCATCTATTTTCAATTGCAGAACTCCTCAGTAAACAACCCCGCCCCAAAGGGCCACGACTCACAATTTTAACCAACGCTGGCGGGCCTGGAGTATTAACAACGGATACCTTAATTGAAGAAGGAGGAACTCTCGCCCAACTTTCCTCCGAAACCCTTGAAGCCCTGAATCAAGTTTTACCTCCCCAATGGAGTCATAATAACCCGATTGATATTTTAGGGGATGCTGACCCCGAACGCTATGCCAAAGCCTTTGATGTTGTCGTGCAAGATCCCAACAGCGATGGCATTATCGTGATTTTAACCCCCCAATCCATGACTGACCCCAGCAAAACGGCGGAACAGTTGAAATATCGCTGTATGAAAATGCCCAATAAACCGATTTTAGCGAGTTGGATGGGGGGCGCGGATGTCGCATCGGGAATCAAAGTTCTCAATCAAGCCAATATTGCCACCTTTTCCTATCCCGACTCGGCGGTACGGATGTTTAACTATATGTGGCGCTACACCTACAATTTAAAAGGCTTGTATGAAACCCCCAGCCTGCCCAAAATCCATGAAGATGAGGGTCTAGTTTGTGATTGTGTTCAACATCTAATCGCCTCTGCTTTAGAAGAAGGAAGAACACTTTTAACTGAGTTTGAATCCAAACGTCTGCTCTCAGCCTATGGGATTCCAACGGTTCAAACCTGTATCGCCTCGAATATAGATGCAGCAATTGATGCAGCCGAGGGGCTAGGGTATCCCGTCGTATTAAAATTATTGTCAAAAACGATTACCCACAAAACCGATGTGGGGGGAGTACAACTCAACCTGGATACCGCAGAAGCCGTGCGTCAAGCCTACACCGCCATTGAAACTTCCGTTGGTGAACAAGTGGGGGCAGAACATTTCCAAGGGGTGACGGTACAACGGATGATCAAATTAGAAGGCTATGAATTAATTATTGGCAGTAGCCTTGACCCCCAATTCGGCCCCGTGTTGTTGTTTGGCATGGGGGGACAATTGGTAGAAGTGTTTAAAGACCGCTCCTTGGCTTTACCTCCGTTAAATACCACCCTTGCCCGGCGGATGATGGAACAAACGAAAATTTATAAAGCTTTATTAGGGGTACGGGGACGGCATCCGGTGGATATGGAAGCCTTAGAACAGTTATTAGTCCGGTTTTCTAATTTAGTGGTGGAACACCCTTGGATTAAAGAAATTGATATTAACCCGTTGTTAGCTTCGGAAAATGAGTTAATCGCCTTAGATGCGCGGGTGGTGTTACATTCGCCAGAAACGAAACCGGAAGATTTACCTAAACCGACTATTCGTCCCTATCCGCGACAATATATTACCCATTGGGTATCCAATAAAGGAATAGCAATTACCATCCGACCCATCCGTCCTGAAGACGAACCCTTAATGGTCAAGTTCGATGAAAGTTTATCTGAGGAAAGCGTCTATTTAAGGTACGCTCATTTAGTGAAACTCAGTTCTCGGATTACCCATGAACGGTTATCGCGGCTGTGTTTTATTGATTATGACCGGGAAATGGCGTTAGTGGCAGAATATAAACACCCTGAAACCGGAAAACCTCAAATTATTGGGGTCGGACGTCTGAGTAAAGGCTATGGTAACGATGAGGTAGAATTTTCTTTACTGGTGAGTGATAGTTACCAACGTCAAGGCATTGGTACGGAGTTACTGCGACAACTGCTGAATATTGGACGTCAGGAGAAAATGCCTCTGATTTTTGCCGAAATTCTCAGCGATAATCGGATTATGCAGAATATTTGTGAGCAATTAGGATTTACATTAAATCGAATGATTGGTGAACCGATGGTGAGGGCAGAAATTCAGTTGTAATTGCAGACTAGAAACCGGGTTTCAACCCTAACTTTTTCCATCTCAACAGATTGATAATGAATGAGAAAGAGAATAGTTAATCTGAATCATGGTTTAAACTCCTAGGATGAGCCTAAGAATAGAGGGCGGGTTTAGAGAGATAATTACTGATCATTAAAGCTCGTCTCGGAACCCGCCCCTACGGTTTAATTGTTGATTATTGCTCAAATGCGATGCCGCAAGNTAAATACAACAATTTTTGTCGATTCCCAATCCAATATTCACGGGGAATAAATTCCCCTGAGCGGTCACTGAGCTTGCCGAAGTGTCGTTTTTCCTCCGCGCTCGCTTATAGATGCGGTTTCCAAACTTCCCATTTTTTTATTATGACCCACCATGTAATTTATGATGGCAATTGCAACTTATGTACGACACTGGTGCAACTGTTAGAAATACTAGATCAAGGACACCAGTTTAACTATATTCCCATGCAGGATCAGCAAGGGTTAAGCCGTTTTGCCGTGACTCCCTCACAGTGTAACCTAGGAATGATTTTGATTGATGGGAATCAACCTGAAAACCGTTGGCAAGGAAGCGATGCGGCGGAAGAAATTGGCAGACTTTTACCCGCAGGAGAGATCTTTGTTGCCGCTTATCGGGGTTTACCTGGGTTAAAATGGGTAGGCGATCGCATCTATGAACAAGTTCGAGATCATCGATATCTTTTGTTTGGTAAACGTTCAACACCTTATCAGTCTGTTTACCCCAGTTGTTGTAACATAGAAGGGAATAGGCAATAGGCAATTACGAATTACGAATTACGAATTACGAATTACGAATTTATAGCAGTCGTCAAGGCAGTTAGGACATAGACTGATGCTAAAACCTAAACTTGTGTTCCTCTTTTCCTGTGGTGTTCCCTGTTCCCTGCTATAGTATAATTTCTAGTTAAGAGTTAATGATTTTAATAATACTTCTGGCTTGATTCTAATTAATTGATAATCTCCTTGATTTTCTAATAATTGATAATCAGATGATTTTAACCCTAACTTTGCAATTTCTTGCGGTTGTGTAATAATTAAAACCGTATCAACTGAACTATTTAAAGGAAATAATTCTAATAATCTTTGCTTAATATTGTAGGTCATGAACTGTATTGGTTGTTGGGTATAAAACACCAGACTGGGTTTAAATATCCCAATGACTAATAAAGGTTCATACGGTTGCTGAACTTGCCGAACTCGGATGGATAATTGTCGCAGAGGTAAGTGTCTTTGAGTATCTAATAATTGACCCGCAGGTAAAGCCACTAAACTCATAAAAGCGAAGAATCCTAGAGCATTTCCTAACCATACCCCCCGTCGCCATTGGGGTCGCAAGAGACAACAAAGGGTAATTCCACTCGCTATTAACCAGATGATTCCTGATACCGTTGGTAAGTGACTGATTTGTAATAATTGCGAAAAATTTGGGGTATCATCGCCGATTAATTTAGGGCTAAGAAAACTAGCGATCGCTAACGCTAATAAAATTAGAATATTCACCAGACCAGTAATTAAAAAGGGTAAAGCAATTTTATTTTGATCTGACTGAATCGGATTTTTTTGATTACCCCAGATACTAATTAAAATCACACCTGCGGGAATACAGGGTAATACATAACTAGGCAATTTAGTCGCAGAAGCACTAAAAAATCCGAAAATAATTACAAACCAAAATAGAGCAAATAAACCTAAATGTTGAGAACGATCTTGCGATCGCCAATCTTGGATTTTCCAAAATTTAATCTGATAAATTGCTACAGGTAAATACACCGACCAAGGTAATAAAGCCACTAAAATCACCGGAAAATAATAAAACCAAGGGCCAGGATGATTACTAACAACATTGGTAAACCGTTCAAAATTATGATGTCCAAAAAATGTGTCTAAATAAGCTTGACCATTAGCTAAAGTGACTAAAATAAACCAGGGAACTGCTATGATTAGAAATATAAAAATTCCCGGTAATAACTGCATTTCCCTGAGAACACTTTGCCATTGTCGGGTATAAATTAGAAATCCCCCAATAATTAAAATAGGAAATACAATTCCAATCGGCCCTTTCGCTAAAACTGCTAAAGCAGCAAAACAATAAAAGGTAAAATACCACCCCTTTTGTTGACGAGTTCGGGGTTGAGCATAGCCCAAGAAAAATGCTAATAATGAAATTGTTAAACAACTGGCTAAAAGCATATCGGAAACCCCCGTGCGTCCCCAAGCAATCCAAGCCGGATTTAAAGCCATCATTATCATTCCCCACCACGCTCCTATCCAAGCTTGACGGGTAATTGCGGATGAAGTTAGAGACCCATTATTATCCCTCTTAACACCAAAATAACGCAGGGTATAGAATACAAAAAAGGTAGAAGCGATCGCCATGATTGCGGACGGTAATCGTGCCCCCCATTCATTCACGCCGACGGCTTGAAAAGCGATGACTATTAACCAATAAATTAAGGGAGGTTTATCAAAGCGAGTAACCCCATTCCAATAGGGAGTAATCCAATCTCCTGTTAGGTGCATTTGTCGAGCGGCTTCAACAAACATCGGTTCGGTTTTATCAATTAAACCAATATCGCCTAAATGACTTAAAAATGCGATCGCACTGAGTAATAATAATCCCAGAATAGAAATACCCCAAGTTACTTTAGGATAATTTTCCCAAGATTTCCAGATAGTTTTAAGAGAGGGGTTGACTGTTGGCTGTTGACTACTCACTGTTTTTTAACCTTCTGATGTTCACGCGAAATTTTTAACCACGCCAAGCTAATCGTTAAACAGATATAGCCTAAACCATAACCTGCTAGGATATCACTCGGCCAATGACATCTTAAATAAACGCTACTAAACCCAATAATTATTAACCAGATTGTAGCGAATCCATAAATATAGGGAGTCGATTTTGGATAACGTTCTGCGAGCAGATAAGCGATAAAAAAATAGAACAAAATATTTCCCGTCGCATGACCACTTGGAAAACTTCTACCTACGGATTTTACGAGCCGATCTAAGGGACGACTGCGATCAATCATGGGTTTGAGAATTCTATCAACTAAAATTAAAATTCCCAAGGTAGAAAAAGCTAAAACTTTAGCTTCTATCCAGTGGCGTTTCCAAACTAAAAAAACCAAGGTGAAGGCGATAATAACCGCCGTTCCTTTTACCCCCGTTAATAAATAGAAAAATCGAAAATAATCATCCCAACTTGAGGTAAAAATTTGATGGGGAACTTGAATTAAAATTTGGTCTAATAATAAATCATCTTGAAGATATACCCGAATTGACAGTAAAATTAACGGAACTAAAATTCCTAGACAAATCAAAAATTGTTGTTTGGGAATTGCCTTTTTTAACGAAACAAAGTGATGATTTAAAGTTAAACGCATTATCTTTGACGTTTACAGATTCGCAATTGATGGAGTTTTTATTATACAATAAGTTGAGAATCCGGGTTGATCCCGAACAAACAGAAGTTAAAAAGTTATTTAAGTTTGCAAAGCATTCCAGTAGAAAGAATTAAAATAGTTAACAAGGACTTAATGAGGAAGCGACAATCGATGCTAGATACCCTTGACCTGACATTATCGCTGGATAAAGAAAGCTACAAAACCCAGATAGAAGCCTTAATGAAGGAGTTGCGATCGCTTCAACAGACCTGCCGAGATAAAAAATTACCGATTATTATTGTCTTAGAAGGGTGGGCTGCGGCTGGAAAAGGCGGACTGGTCAAGAAAATGGTGGGATATATGGACCCGAGGGGGTTTACCGTTCATCCCATTTGGCCCCCAACCAATGAAGAATCCCGCTATCCCTTCCTGCGACGGTTTTGGCAGAAATTGCCTCCTCAAGGCAGTATTGGCATTTTTTACCACAGTTGGTATACCCATGTTTTAGAAGAGCGTTTGTTTGGACGGGTTTCAGAAGCTGAAGTCCCTATGGCGATGCGACAAATTAACGCCTTTGAACGCCAACTGGTGGACGATGGGGTAGCGATGGCAAAATTTTGGATACATTTGAGTAAAAAAGAACTCAAACAACGGCTGAAAAAATCTTCAGAAGATGAGTTAGAAGCTTGGCGGGTACGTCCTGAAGATTGGAAACAGGCGAAAAATTATGATACCTATTGTACCTTAGCCGAAGAAATGGTGATTCATACCGGGACAGGTTCGGCTCCCTGGACATTGGTGGAGGGAGATTGTAAACGCTGGGCCAGGGTTAAGGTATTATCAACGATGGTGGCATCGATTAAAGAAGCCTTAGACCGTTTGCATATACAGGTACCTCCTGTATTTACAACACCCCAAAACCATTTAGAACCCACCGAACCGAACCCCCTAGCGGCGGTTAATCTCAAATCTGCCTTCGCATCCGATGACTATAAAATACAGTTACGTCATCAACAAGCAAATTTAGGTCAACTGCAACAAACCCTCTATCAACAACAAATTCCTATTTTAGCTTTATTTGAAGGCTGGGATGCGGCTGGCAAGGGGGGAGCCATTAAACGGTTAACGGATATTTTAGATCCCCGGAGTTATGAAGTAAATACCTTTGCTGCACCTACAGATGAAGAGAAAGCTCATCATTATTTATGGCGGTTTTGGCGACGCTTACCTCCGGCGGGTAAATTGGGAGTATTTGACCGCAGTTGGTATGGTCGGGTTTTAGTCGAACGAGTTGAAGGCTTTGCGACCGAATTAGAATGGCGACGAGCTTATCAAGAAATTAATGAATTTGAGGAACAGTTAACCAGCGCTGGCTATGTGTTAGTAAAATTTTGGTTACATATTGATCAAGAAGAACAGTTGAAACGCTTTCAGGAACGCCAAGACAACCCCTATAAATTACATAAACTCACGGAAGAAGATTGGCGTAACCGGGAAAAATGGCCCTTGTATGAAGTAGCCTCTAATCAAATGATTCAACGTACCCATACCCCCAATGCTCCTTGGACATTAGTAGCTGCTAATGATAAATATTATGCCCGTGTTAAAGTCATTGAAACCGTTGTTGAGGCGATTCGCCATCATTTAAAACATCGCTAATTTTTGACTTAATTTTTGACCTCCTCTCCCCCGTCAAGTGACGAGGGAGGATGAGAAAAATTCCTCTAACTCCATGTTTGTTACCCTAACTCGAATTGTATTTCTGTTGCTAGTGGCTGCCATTGCATTTAAAGTCTGGCAAATTTTGGGCGGTAAGGATAATAGTTTAATAAATCGGTTATTATTCATCCTGGTTTTAGTTTTAATTATTACCGCCTTAATTTCGCCGGATAGTCAAGTGGGGTTAGTGGTACTAGGAATTTTATCTATCCTTTTTAGACCCCTAGGGTTATCGATTTTACTGTTATTAATTGCTTGCATCTTTATTAAAAATGGTAAAATTGATAAACCAGGACCGTCCTTGATTTTAGTGGCTTTATTAATTTTAATTGTAGCGAGTACCCCTGTCTTTGCGAATTGGCTGGCCCAACAAGTAGAAAAAGTTGCCTTAAAAACTGTACAAACGGATTTATGTTGTGGAGAACGGGCAGGTGCAATTGTATTATTAGGACAGGGAACTACAGAACCGAAATTATCCTATCGTAAACAGATTCAATTAACAGATACGGGCGATCGCATTCCCTACGCAGCCCAACTATTGCGAGAAGATCGAGCCCCGTTTATTATTGTTAGTGCTGGGCCTCGTCACGAATTAGTTAATCCGATCATTGAAGGCAATGATGTCAAAAAACTATTAACTTATATGGGAATTTCCTCAGACCGAATTCTGCTCGAATCTCATGGAGGAAACCTTTATAATAGTGCTGTAGAAATTTATCAGATTATGCAGAAACATCATTTAGGTCGAACAATTATTCTGGTGACTTCTGCCTTAGAAATGCGTCGGGCGAGTTTAACTTTTGCCAGAGTAGGGTTTAAGGTAATTCCCGCACCGACGAATTTTTATACCTTTATTCATCATAAAAAATATCTTCGTCACATTACCGGGGCAGATTTCGCACCGAGTGCAGAAGCATTATTACTCACCACTAGAGTTTTAGATGAATATTTTTTAACCTTCTATTATTTTATGCGCGGTTGGTTAGCACCGAGTATTTAAAATTAATAATTGGGATACTCAGGAGCAGAATTTTGCTGTAATTCAGGAATTGAAGATGAACCTGACCCGGCAGAATTTCCAATGAGCGCAATGAAGAAAAAGAGGATCAGAAATAAAAATCCTAGTGTTTCCCAATCAGAATTTTTGGCAGGTTTAGGTTTTTTATCCTCTTCAACCGATTTAACATCTACTTTAACTTCTATCTTTTTCCCCTGTAATGGGCCATGCAGTTTAATACTGTTACAGGTAATTTGATCCGTGATATTGTCTTTATTAGACATGGTGGTGCTTCCCTGGGTGTCAATCTTGTACTGATGCAGGGATCAACTACAACAGGGTTAGCGATAATTCGGGATCAAAATTAATTTATTGGGTTGTTCAAAACTTAGGGTAAAGGAATCAAAAAACCGGGTTTCTGGCTATTGTCTAGGGAATTAAATCTTGATTTATGGTTCAGAAACCCGGTTTCTGTGTCGGGACAGATTTGATCAGCAGTTCTGTTGTTTACAGATCACGGTTAAAAACCCATCCCACACCCGACTATTCATTGCGGAATTTGGAGAGGAAATTGCGAAGTTGTTCCCCCGCAACATCTCGTCCACCTAAACCAAAAGCAATCGCGATCGCCACAGCAATAGCTCCTAACAATAAACCAAAGGCTAAATTGACAATATCGCTGGCAATTCCCATTTGTTGTAAAGCCATTGCACCCACAAAGATAATAATCGCAATTCGAGCCGATTGTGCTAAGAGACTAGATTGACGAGTTCCCGAACTGGCGATTAAATCATGAGCTAAATTGGCAAAATACAAACCAATGGCAAATACAATAATGCCAATTAAAACTTTACCCGCAATCACAATCAGGCTATTGAGGATTGCTGTTAACGCGGCTAACCCTAAAATATCCGTTGCAGTCACCGCCGCAAACAACATAATCCCCACTAACACAATAATTCCGACTAATTCAGACGGTGTGCGTTGGGGGACGGGAGTTAAATCGGGAGAAACTGTAGATTCTGTTGGTGGGTTTCCTTCTGTCCAAGTGCGTACCTCAACAACGGGAGAGGTGGGAGTATGAATTCCTAACCAGCGAAAGACTTGATTAAATCCCATACTGGTGAGAATATTCGTGACCAAATCTGCCACAAAACGCCCAATCAAATAAGCAGCAATTAAAACTAATATTGCTAAAAAGATTTGGGGTAAAGCGTTGAAGATTTGCGTCAACATTAAAATTGCTGGCCCAGAAATCGCCTCAACTTTCAGGGTTTGTAAGGCAGAAATTGCTGTCGGAATCAGAATTAAAATGTAGACAATCAATCCAATAATGGACGATAATCTTTGATTCCCGGTGAGCCGATTTAAACCTAAACGACTGCCAAATTGATCAATTCCAACAGCCGCTAAAAGATTGGTCACAATTCGACTCACCACTTGAGCCACTAACCAACCTGCACCTGCTATCACTAAAGCCGCAACAATATTCGGGAGAATAGAAAGGATTTGATAGAGCATTTGTTGGACGGGCTCTAATAATCCTTGTAATTGAAGCGTACTGAGAATTGCAGGTAAAAATAACAGAATGATGAACCAATACAGAGCATTCCCTAATGTTTCACTCAGGGAAAATTGATCCGACGGTGCATCATTCACTTGTTGATTTAAGCGTTCATCCAAACGAAAGGCTCGGAAGACTCGAATTAATAAAGTTCGGGCAATTGTTGCTAAAATCCAAGCTACGGCAATTAAAATTGCCGCCCCAAACATTCGGGGTAAATAGTTTGTAATTTGGTTAAGTAAACTGGTTAGGGGTGTCGATGCTGCGGTAAGCTGAAGCTTATCTAAAAACGCAACAATTGCAAAGATAAAAATAATCCAGAATATGGCACTCCCCAACCAATCTTCTACCGGAAGTTTATCTTCTTGTGCAGTTGAACCCGAAACCCAACTAGCGATGCGGTTATCTAAGTCTGTTTTTTTAAACAAACTTTTAACTAAAGATTGAGCAAATAAGGCGACCAGGTAGCCCAGGAGTAAAATTACACAAGCCAGGGCAATATCCACAACGGATGTTTGACCTAATTTGAGATTATTGAAGTCAAGGGGGACGGCTAGAGGGCTATCCTGAGCTAAATAAAGATGGGATAAGGAAGATAATTCCTTTCCCAACACTGCTATTTGATGATAGGTTCCATTCATAATCGATCATTCCAGTGACTTACTCAATGTCCAAACGTTGGCAAGATGGCAATTCTCCCAGCTTTTCTTTAGGGTTTAAACACAGTTAACCCCTAAAGTTGAGGTCTGGGTCTAACGGGAAAATCAACCGTTTGATCAAAGTCCCGGCTCTGTTGTGTTAATGAGAGTGCATCTCAAGTCTGGTTAAAATGGTGGAAAAAAACGCTAAAATTGACTGTTGTTCTGGGTTTTCCGATAATTCCCTCCTTGATAGCGGGACTTTTTCCCGTTTAGATCAAAGAAATCTGCCTATAGCTTGAAGGTTATGATGCCATCTCGTCAAGTTTTTGAACAATCGATTTTAATTCGGGCTAATGCAACGGTCGTGGAACGCTGTTTTACGGATTTGCAACTGATGCACCAATGGTTAAACCCGATGTTACGCTGTGAACCCCTTGAAGTGTGGGATACCAATGTGGGAGGGCGTTGTCGATTTGTGATTAAACTTCCTCTATTCCAACCGACATTAAAAACAGTGGTTTTAGAACGGGAACCGGGGTTAATTGTTTGGGGATTTGAAGGGTATTTTAAAGGATGCGATCGCTGGGAATGTATTCCTGAACTTCAAGGAACTTATTTATTAAATCGGTTTGAATTTGAAATCCCTAATCCTTTGATTGAATTCGGGTTTAATCTGTTTGCTGCTGCTGTTACAAAATCCGATATGGAAACTCAATTAAAACGTTTAAAACAAGTGGCGGAACGCCAATCAATAATTAGTAATTAGTGTAGAGACCGACCATGATCGGTCTCTACCAGTAATCAGTCAACCGTCAACCCTAAAAGTTGAGTTATTGACAAAGGCGCTGTTGAACTGCGGGTTGAGCTTTCAGGAAAGCGATGGCTTGTTCCCCTAAACTAGAAACATCATTGTAGAGGTTGATCAGATTTTGAACATCAATCGTAATTGCATTCACTCCCTGGTAGCTGAGAAGCAATTCTAACATTGAGAGTTCGCCATCACGGGTAACATTGCGTAATGCAGCAATCACCTTGTCAACTGCCACATTAACGGTACTTCCCGAAGCGACAAATTGATTAAAAGCTCCTACTACTAATCTGCCATAAGTGGAGTCCAGCAGATCATTGACAACATTAGTTGGAATTTGGACAGAATAATTGAGAGCTTGACGGAATTGTTGAACCTGATCTGGAGTGAGTTTAGCTAAAGTCACCAAAGAACGAAGTTGATTGGACTGATCCCCAGTTTGAGCAAAGGTTTGTAAATCTACAATTGCTAAAGAAATATTCGCTGGCCCATACATCAATCTTAACTCATCAATAGCAGGTGCGGGTTGAGCAAATATTCCCAAAGTAATTGTTAATCCCAAAACCATTGCTAATGCAAGGGATATATATTTAGATAGACCCTGAGTGAAAAATTGATAGGGGTTACGAACTTTTTGAAACCAACGTCTTGATGTTAAGTTCATTTGTTCCTTCCTCACAAGTAAAATTTAGTAACACAGTTATCTTGTTGTCCCATACTATAGGTCTGTTTGACCTATATTTAGGTTCCCCTAAATAGAGACTTCTCAAACTGTTACATATTCTGGCTCATTTGATCCAGTATCTGCCGAATTATAGCAGCATCCTGAGCCGTTGACTGAATTTCTAAATAATTCTCTAAATCTTGCCTTGCTTCTCTCCATCGCTCCAAATGGTAGTAGAGAATGCCCCGATCGCGTTTTTCATTCACTGAATCTGGAAATAGTAGTAAAATCCGTTCAATCACTCCTAATGCGGGTTCAATTTTGCCCTCATTGAAATAAATAACTTTCAAATTCATCAACATTCGACCCAAAAATTGATGAGGAGTAACCGTTGCCAAAAATTCGGGTTTCATCTCTACAGATTGTTGATAAATTTGGCTTAATCTCATCGTACAATCTTCGGAAAATAAAATTTCCCCTTGATTAAAAGCATCAACATAAATTCCCACATCCTCAAATTCAGGACGGATTAAAAAATGCCCTGGCATTCCAATCCCCACCATCGGAAAATCAATGCGTTTACACAACTGTGAACTACCTACACCGCCCTAATCGGGTCGGTGTAAGCTTCCGAATTCACAGACCGATGCCCTTTCACCTTGCGGTTATCCGGTCTTACACAGCCTCCATCGGCAAAGACGGGGTTCCCTCCGCCTTCAGTTAATATTCTGATTCCTTCATTCCTGATGTTAAGTGCAGCGTTTATGTCGCGGTCATGGTGAGTATGGCAATTTGGGCAAGCCCATTCTCTGATACCCAGAGACAACTCACTTAGGATATGACCACAACTCGAACAGATTTTGGAACTAGGAAAAAAGCGATCAATTTCTACAAGTTCACCACTTTTTTGCTTTAACTTGTAATCAATAAAGTTGACGAATTTTCCCCATCCCACATCAGATATTGCTTTTGATAGCTTCCGGTTTTTAACCATTCCCTTGACGTTGAGGTTTTCAATGACAATCACTTGACTTTCGTTTACCAATTTTCTTGATAATTTATGCAAGAAATCTTGGCGGGAATTGGTTATTTTCTCATGAACCTTAGCTACAGTTTTTCTAAACTTCTCTCTCGAAAAACTACCTTGAGTTTTTCGAGAGAGTTTTTTCTGTTTTCGGGCTAAATTTTTCTGGTGACGATATAAATGTTTAGGGTTAGCATATTTAGTTGCGCTATCTCCGTCATGAACAATTGCGAAATCTTTTAACCCCAGATCAATCCCAATAATCTGATCTCCCGACTGTTTAACGTCAGTTCCTTCCACTTCACATAAAATTGAAGCAAAGTATTTATCAGTCGAAGTTTTGGAGATTGTTACCGTTTTAAT